>NZ_BAAAIZ010000116.1:40947-58718 GCF_039526425.1 Streptomyces thermospinosisporus | reverse complement strand
GAGCTCCGCGCCCGCGGACACGGCGGACAACGTGCCGTCGCCCGCGGTCGGTGAGTCCAACCTCGCCGAGACCGGCGCCAACTCCAACACCGGCCTGATCGCCGGTATCGCGGGCGCGCTGGTCCTGGTCGGCGGGGGCGCGGTCTTCTTCGGCATGCGCCGCAAGGGTGCGGGCAGCGGCGACCGCTGATTCGCACGGCTCAGAGGTTCTTGAGCAGGAGAGGTTCTTGAGCAGTTGAGGTGGCCCGTCCCCGGCCGGGGGCGGGCCACCGGCGTGCCCGACGGCATTCAGTCCCGTCGCACCGGGGCCGGCGTTCGGTCCAGGACGACGACCTCCGCCGCGTCGAACTCGACCCCCACCTCGTCGCCGACCTCGGGTGCCGTGCGCAGGGGGCAGGCGGCCTCCAGGCGCGGGGCGTTCTCGGGCTGGAGGTGGACGGCGACATGGGTGCCGCGGAAAGTACGGGCGGCGACCGTGCAGCGCAGCCCCGAGTCGGCGGCGACCAGGCGGACCCCGGCGGGCCTGACCAGCAGAGTGCGGGCACCTGACGGGGCGTCGGCGGGCACCGGGACCTTGCCCCAGGGCGTCACGGCGACCTCCTCGCCGACCGTCGCCTCGACGACGTTCTCGAATCCGAGGAAGCGGGCCACGAACGCGTCCGCCGGCCGCTGCCACACCTGAAGCGGCGTTCCGGACTGGGCGATCCGCCCGTCCCGCATCACCACCACCCGGTCGGCCAGCGCGAACGCCTCGCCCTGGTCGTGGGTGACCGCGAGCACCGTGGTGCCCAGCCGGCCGAACAGCTCGCGCAGTTCGACGACCAGGCGTTCCCTGAGCGAGCGGTCGAGCTGCCCCAGCGGCTCGTCGAGCATCAGCAGCCGCGGGCTGGGCGCGAGCGCCCGCGCCAGCGCCACCCGCTGCTGCTCACCGCCGGACAGCGCGGCAACCGCCCGTCCACCGGCGCCCGGCAGGCCGACGAGCTCCAGCAGCTCCGCCACCCGGTCCGCCTGTTCGCGGCGCGCGGCGCCGCGCATCCGCAGCCCGAAGGCGACATTGCCGGCCACGTCCCGCTGCGGGAACAGCTGATGATCCTGGAACATCAGCCCGACCCCGCGCTTGTGCGCGGGCACCGCCGACTGGTCGCGGCCGTCGAGCAGGACCCGCCCGGAGTCGAGGGGCTGCAGCCCGGCCACCGCCCGCAGCAGCGTGGACTTGCCGCTGCCGCTGGGCCCGAGGACGCAGACGATCTCGTGCTCGGCCACCGACAGATCCACGGAGTCCAGCGCCGTCCGCCCGCCGAAGCGTACGGTGGCGGCCTGAAGGCTCAGCAGGCTGTCCGCGGGCATCTAGAACTCCCCAGTCCGGTCGGTCCGCAGCCGCTCCAGCGCGAGCAGCGCCACCGCGCACACGATCATCAGTACCGTCGACAGGGCCATCGCCTGGCCGTAGTTGAGCTGCCCGGGCCGACCCAGCAGGCGCGCCACCGCCACCGGCAGCGTCGGGTTGTCGGGCCGGGCGATGAACACCGTCGCCCCGAACTCCCCCAGCGACACCGCGAAGGCGAACCCGGCGGCGATCAGCAGCGCCCGCCGCACCATCGGCAGGTCCACCTCCCGCCAGGCCCGCCACGGCGAGGCCCCGAGCACCGCGGCCGCCTCCCGCAGCCGTACGTCCACGGCCCGCAGCACCGGCAGCATGGTCCGTACCACGAACGGGACGCCCACCAGGGCCTGCGCCAGCGGCACCAGGATCCAGGAGGCCCGCAGATCCAGCGGCGGTTCGTCGAGCGCGATCAGGAAGCCGAAGCCGACGGTCACCGCGGACACCCCGAGCGGCAGCATCAGCAGCGCGTCGAAGCCGCGCACCAGCCGTCCCGCGTCCCTGCGGGTAAGCGCGACGGCGGCGAGACCGCCGACCACCACGGCGATGGCGGTCGCGGCGAAGGCGTACTGCAGCGAGTTGCCGACCGCCTCGATCGGCGCGACCAGGAACACTCCCCCGTCCTCACGGGTCAGCGCCCGGTAGTAGTCCAGGCCCGCCCCGCCGAAGGACCGTTCCACCAGCACCGCGAGCGGTGCCACCAGCAGCACGGCGACGGTGGCGACGACCGCACCGAGCAGCGTCCACTGCCCGGCGCCGCGCGGCCGGCGCGCGGTCACCGAGGCGTCCACCAGCCTGAGCGCACTCTCGCGCCGGCGCACGGTCCAGGCGTGCAGGGCGAGGATCACGCCGACGGCGACGAACTGGATCATCGTCAGCACGGCGGCCGTGGACAGGTCGAAGATCTCGGAGGTCTGCCGGTAGATCTCCACCTCCAGGGTGGAGAACGCGGGACCGCCGAGGATCTGCACCACCCCGAAGGAGGTGAAGGTGAACAGGAAGACCATCAGCGCCGCGGCGGCCACGGCGGGCGCCAGCGCCGGCAGGGTCACCCGGCGCCAGGCCGTGGCGGGCGAGGCGCCGAGCATCCGCGCGGCCTCCTCCTGCCGGGGGTCGAGCTGCGCCCAGAGCCCGCCCACGGTCCGCACCACCACGGCGTAGTTGAAGAAGACATGGGCGAGGAGGATCGCCCACACGGTGGTGTCCAGCCGTAGGCCCCACCACTCGTGCAGCAGCCCGCCGCGTCCGACCAGCGCCATGAACGCCGAGCCGACGACGACGGTCGGCAGCACGAACGGCACGGTGACCACGGCCCCCAGCAGCTGCTTGCCGGGGAAGTCGTAGCGGGCGAAGACATAGGCACCGGGCAGCGCGATCAGCAGCGTCAGGGCGGTCGACACCAGCGCCTGCCAGGTGGTGAACCACAGCACCTGCCGCACGTCCGGCTGCGCCAGCACCTCGGCGAACCGGCCGAGGTGCCAGCTCCCGTCCGTCTTCAGGCCGCGGGCGACGATCGCGGCGACGGGGTAGGCGAAGAAGACGGCGAAGAACGCGACGGGCACGGCCAGCAGGGCCAGCCGCGCCGCCACCCCCTTCGCCCGCCCCGCCGTCGACGGGGCGGGCGGCAAGGCTGTGCGCCGGTCTACTTCAGTACGAGCGAGGTCCACGACTTGACCCACTGGTCACGGTTCGCGGCGATCTTCGCCGGGTCCATGGTCTCCGGATCCTCGGCCTGCGGCCCGTACTGCGCGAACACCTTCGGCACCTGGGCGTCCTCGCGCACCGGGTAGACGAACATGTTGAGCGGCATGTCCTCCTGGAACCGCTTGCTCAGCAGGAAGTCGAGCAGCGCCTTGCCGCCCTCGGGGTTCCTGGCGTTGTTCAGCAGCCCGGCGTACTCGACCTGGCGGAAGCAGGTGCCCTCGGCGACACCGGTCGGCGCGGTCTTCGGCTTGGACTTGGCGTAGACGACCTCGGCGGGCGGGGAGGAGGCGTAGGACACCACCAGCGGCCGGTCGGCCCCGGCCTCCTTGCCGCCGGCGGAACCGGAGAACTCCTCGTAGTAGGCCTGCTCCCAGCCGTCGACCACCTTCACGCCGTTGGCCTTGAGCTTCTTCCAGTAGTCCTGCCAGCCTCCCCCACGCTCGGCCTCGCTCGCGCGGGAGGTGCCCCCATCGCCGTACTTCGCGGCGGTGCCGAGCAGGAAGCCCAGGCCCGGCGAGGAGGTCGAGGCGTTCTCCGTGACCAGCAGGTTCTTGTACTCCGGCTTGATCAGATCATCGAACGTCTCCGGCGGGGTCAGCTTCTTCTTCTCGAACCACTGCTTGTCGTAGTTGACGCAGATGTCGCCGGTGTCGACGGGCGTGACCCGGTGCTTGTCCTGGTCGGCCCGGTACTCGGGCCGTATCGCATCGGAGCCCTTGGCCTTGTACGGCTGGAACAGCCCGTTGTCGAGGGCGCGGGACAGCAGGGTGTTGTCGACGCCGAAGAAGACGTCGCCCTGCGGATTGCCCTTCGTCAGGATCGCCTTGTTCACCGCCTGCCCGGCTTCGCCGTCCTTGAGGACCTTCAGCTGGTAGCCGGACTGCTTCTCGAAGGCGGCGACGACGTCCTTGGACACGGCCCACGAGTCGTGGCTGACCAGGGTCACGGTCCTGGACCCGCCGGAGCCGGACCCCTGGTCGTCCCCTCCGGACGAGCCGCAGGCGGACAAGGTGATCAAGCCGAGCCCGGCGACCAGAACCGTGGCCTTCTTGGTGATGCTCACTGAATTCCTCCTGGAGGGACCAGGAAGAGACGCGGCCCTGCCCGGGACACCGGTGGCGTCCCGGGCAGGGTGCAACAGCTTGAGTGGTGACCGATCTCCCTACCCAGAATGACCTGGGCCAGGTTCGGAGGGTCTGCGGCCGGTGCCGCACTCTCAGCGCTGTGGCGCTCCCCTGTCGGATGTTTCTTACGTATGACGTTACGCAGGATATGAAGTTGTCGTGCCTGTGCTGACGCGAGTCACATTACCTCTCGCTCGCGGCGAGCTGACCACACGCCCCGTCGATCTCCTGGCCACGGGTGTCCCGGATCGTCACCGGCACACCGTGCGCGGCGATCGCCTCCACGAAGGCCTTCTCGTCCTCCGGCCGGGAGGCGGTCCACTGGGAGCCCGGGGTCGGGTTCAGCGGAATGAGGTTCACGTGCACCGGCTTGCCCTTGAGCAGCCGGCCGAGCCGGTCACCCCGCCACGCCTGATCATTGATGTCCCGGATCAGCGCGTACTCGATGGACAGCCGCCGCCCGGACTTGGCGCTGTACTCGAACCCCGCGTCGAGCACCTCGCGCACCTTCCAGCGCGTGTTCACCGGGACCAGGGTGTCGCGCAGCTCGTCGTCCGGGGCGTGCAGCGAGATGGCGAGGCGGCACTTGAAGCCCTCGTCGGCGAACCGGTGGATGGCCGGCACCAGCCCCACCGTCGACACGGTGATCCCGCGCTGCGACAGCCCGAGCCCGTCCGGCTCCGGGTCGGTGAGCCGGCGGATGGCGCCGACGACCCGCTTGTAATTGGCGAGCGGCTCACCCATCCCCATGAACACGATGTTGCTGAGCCGCGCGGGCCCGCCCGGGACCTCGCCGTCCCTCAGCGCCCGCATCCCGTCGACGATCTGGTGCACGATCTCGGCCGTCGACAGGTTCCGGTCAAGGCCCGCCTGCCCCGTGGCGCAGAACGGGCAGTTCATACCGCACCCGGCCTGTGAGCTGATGCACATGGTCACCCGGTCCGGGTACCGCATCAGCACGGACTCCACGAGCGTCCCGTCGAACAGCTTCCACAGCGTCTTGCGGGTGGCGCCCTGGTCCGTCGACAGATGCCGCACCACGGTCATCAGCTCCGGCAGCAGCGCCTCGCGCAGCGGCTCACGGGACGCGGCCGGGATGTCCGTCCACTGCTCCGGATCGTGCGCGTAGCGCGCGAAGTAGTGCTTCGACAGCTGCTTGGCACGGAACGGCTTCTCACCGACCGCGACAACCGCCTCCTTGCGCTCGGCGGGCGTGAGATCGGCAAGATGCCGCGGCGGCAGCTTCGCTCCGCGCGGCGCGACAAAGGTGAGTTCTCCGGGCTTAGGCATGGCTGTACCAGTGTCGCAGATCCAGATGGGTGACCTGCGGGTGTCGGCTGCCGCACCTGTCGGTGGCGGTCGTCACCTGTCGTTCCGGAGCGAAACCGCTCGACTTTGGGTTTCCAAGTCGGCAAGTCATGGGCACTCGACGACCCGGTCGCCAAGGTCTCCGGATCACAGACCCCGTCGAGCTGCCGGACCAGCATCCGGAGCGCGCTGGGCGACGGCCCCTGGCTCGACGCCTACGGCGGACGGAATCTGGCAGTGGGGGACGAGTTCTGCACGGAATTCGACGAACGACCAGGTGGTCCATTTCCGGGTCACGGACGTGTCCGGCACCCCGGCCCGCGAGATCACCTGGTCCGTCTCTGCGTGGCGCACTCCGGACGAGCCGGGGGAGAAGGAGTCCTCCGACGGCGCGGTCAACAGGGACCTGCCTCTGACGCTCAGCGAGGAGGCATCCGAGGCGAAGGACTGCGCCATCGGGTTCGCCAGCGTCCTCTCGTCGTCGCCGTTGGTCAAGTACGTCAAGGGCTCGATGGCGGACGGGGACATCCTCTACTTCCCGGACTGCCTGGCATCGCATCTGACTCCGTCCGGTGCTTTCACTCGCGGCTCTTTGGCCTCCCACGCCGCCCGCGGTCAACGGGACCCAAGGCCACCAACTCGGATTCCTGAAGTTTGCTTTCTGCATCGCCCTCCACCGACCCACTCGCCCCTTGACAGGAAAGCTGACCGCCAGAGAATGGCCTACAGGGTGCAGGGAGGGGGGCAGGGGGATCATGGACGCGATTGTCGGGGCGGCGTCAAGCCTGATCGGCGTATTCGTGGGCGCCTATCTCTCTCGCTTACTGGCAGATAGACAGCGTCGCCTCACAACGACTTTTGATCTTCACCGCGAGCTGCATAGTGCGGATATGATCAGGGCCCGCTATGCTGCCGCGGGAATCATTGCTGAACACCCGGGGGCCGACTATGTGCAGCTTCAAGAGCAGCTGGGGAGCGAGGGGATATCCGACCTGCGGCAGGTCATCTACTTCTTTCAGCGTCTATGGATCGCGATCGAGCATAATGCTCTGCGGAACGAATATGTGCCCAGGCTGTTCGGGGACACTTTCTCTTGGTGGTACGAAGCCACGTTTCATGCCAACTTGGTGAGCACCGAGACCGAGGTGGGTCAAGACATTCAGGCTTTGCACAGGTGGCTGAGCGACAACGCCACTCCTGCGCAGACCGCCACTTGGCGAGGCGCCGATAGAGATGTATGGCGGCCATCGCGGTGACCGGGGTCCCTTTCCACGCTGCCGGCGCGAGCGGTGTGGACCGAGTGACAGCGGCCCCGCCGCACGAGGACTGCTGCAATCAGGAGTGCGCCTGCCAGGGCGGCACCCTCACCCTTGTCTGCCCTGGCCTTCGGGCGACCCATACGCGGTTGCTACGTCCCAACGACCGAGACCCGCAGGAATGCCGTCTCCTCGGCAAGCCGAAGCCGGTCGTGATCTGCGGCCGAGCACATGTCCGGCGGTGCCGCCAGCACGTGCGCGTTGGCGACACAGGATGAGCGATCGTTCGTCATTCACATTCCTCCCGGCAGACAATCCACTGATCGACGTGCACACGCGTTCCTGCGCGGGGAAAATTGAGTGATGGCGGATGCGCGGTCCCCGGAATTCTGCCGGCAGGGAGGTCACTCATGATGCCCATGGAGGAGCCTCGCTGGCTGGTCACCACCGTGGTGCGCGGAGAATGGACCCTAGCCACCGCCAAGGCCGCTGCGACGAAAAGAGGGTGCCGCTTTGAAGGCGACAAGGCGGTAAAGGGGCCGGCTCACTTACGGCACATCTACGAAGGGCTCGTACAGAACGTGGCGGCGATCAAGAAGCTCGCCGCGGAATGGGAGAAGAAGGGGCATCTCTGGCGGGCGCGGAGGTCGACGGAGTACGCGGATGTGGCGATCAGCAATCTGCACGCGTCAGATGCCCATCTCATACAACTCCTGCCGTCCAGACTGCTGAAGGGCGAGGTTCCCAGAGTCCTCAGCATCGTGCGGGACTATTTGCCACCCGATGACGAGCGGCGCCGGAGGCTGGAGGAGAAGTTCTCCGGAAGGACGAAGGTCCGATGCCTGACCGGCACGGACCGGACCCAGATTTCCTCGGCACTTCGCGGCGCTTATGTGGCGAATGGATATGAGCGGGGAAGAGTCAGGACGTTCTACAGCATTCTTCTGCGCACTTCCCTGGCTCTGCTGGCCATAGCCCTGGTGCTGGCCGTTCTGAACATGGCCGTCGGACCGACAATGCTGACGTGCTTCGACGCGGCCGGGACTCGCCCGGTATGCCCGCTGGGTGCGGACGAGAACAGGTACGACGTTCTCCTCATCGAATTCGTGGGCGGCAGCGCGGCGATGATCGGGGCTGTGCAGGCGATCTCCAGAATGCAGCGGGTCGAGGACCCGTACGCCCTGCACGTCGCCCAGGCCCTCATCAAAGTGTCCCTGGGGACTCTTACGGCCGTTTTCGGGCTCCTGCTGATTTACACCCTTCCCAGGGTCATCATCACGGACTCGTGGAACATCCTCGCGGCCGCGACGGTGTTCGGATACGGACAGGAACTCTTCACGCACTTCGTCGACAAGAAAGCCGATGCGCTCCGCAGGGCCGCCCTCCCCCGAGCGGCCACACAGCTCCCCGGCGAAGGATCCGATCCGCCCCGCCGCGGGCAGACCTGACGGGTCTGACTCAGCGCACCCCGCCCGCTGGAGTGAGTACTCACTCATTGACGGAGTGAGCACTCACTCCGTGTTCTCGGGACATGAGCGCATCCAAGGAGCAACAGAGCACACGACGCCGCCGCGCGCCCGCCATGTCGCCGGAGCAGCGGCGCGAGATGATCATCCGGACCGCGATCCCGCTGATCGCCGAGTACGGCGCCGCGGTGACCACCGCGAAGATCGCCCGAGCCGCGGGCATCGGAGAGGGCACGATCTTCCGGGTCTTCGCCGACAAGGACGAGCTGCTGCAGGCCTGCGTGGCCAAGGCGCTCTCCCCCGACGACGCGATCCGTGAGCTCGACGCGATCGACCCGGCTCTGCCCCTGACGGAGCGGCTCGCGGAGGCCGCCGAGGCGCTGCAAGCGCACATGTCTCGCATGGGCGCGATCATCGGTTCGCTGGGCCATCACGGCGGCAAGCATCCGGGCACGGTGCGCGGTGCGGGCCGCGAGGAGTCGACGGCTCGCATCCGGGCGGCCCTGGTGGAGCTGCTGGAGCCCGACCGGGCGGCCCTGCGCCGGCCGCCGGAGCAGATCGCGGCCCTGTTCTTCGGTCTGCTCTTCATCCAGCCGCGCACGGAGGACAAGCCCGATCTGACCACGCAAGAGCTGGTGGAGGTCTTCCTGCACGGGGCTCTGGCCGCCGACGACAGGGGAGGCACCGGGTGAGCGTGCGGAAGAGGCGCCTCGGGGTCACCGCTCTGGCCGTCCTGGCCCCCGTTCTGGTGTGGGTGATCGCGGATCCGCTGGTGGGGCAGACGCTGCGGATCACGGACAGCGAGGAGACGCTCGACGTCGGGGCTGTGCCGGTGGCGTTCGTCGCGCTGGTCGCGTCGCTCCTGGGGTGGGGTCTGCTGGCTCTCCTGGAGCGGTTCGTGGCTCAGCGCGCCCGCACCATATGGACCGTGGTGGCAGGCGCCGTACTGCTCTTGTCCTTCCTGCCGTTGACCGGCGGTGGCATGGACGGCGGCACCCGGTTCTCGCTGGCGGTCATGCACCTGGCGGTGGCCGCGGTGCTGATGACGGGGCTCGTCGGCGGGTCTTCGGCCTCGGGGGCCGAGCCGCCCGGGTAGCGGTTGGCGCGGATACGTGCGAGCGAGGGCCCGGACAGCAGACGAGCGAGGCCCCCGACAGCAGACAGCAGTGAGCCCCCGCCCTGATTCGATTCGGGCGGGGGCTCTGATTCGATTCGGGCGGGGGCCCGACCGTGCGGCGTCAGCTGCCCACGAAGACCACCAGCAGGAGCCAGACCACCGGGGCCGTCGGCAGGAGGGAGTCGAGGCGATCCATGATGCCGCCGTGGCCGGGCAGGAGGGTGCCCATGTCCTTGATGCCGAGGTCCCGTTTGATCATGGACTCGCCGAGGTCGCCCAGGGTGGCGCTGGCGGCGACCGCGAGGCCCAGCAGCAGGCCCTGCCACCAGGTGCCGTCGTCGATCAGGAACTGCATGCACAGCGCGCCCACGACCATCGCGAAGGCGACCGCGCCCAGCAGGCCCTCGCGGGTCTTGCCGGGGCTGATCCGCGGGGCGAGCTTGTGCTTGCCGAAGCGCCAGCCGACCGCGTAGGCGCCGGTGTCGCTGACCACGGTGAGCAGCAGGAAGGTCAGTACCCGCCAGGGGCCGTCGTCCGCGGTGAGCATCATGGCGACGAACGTGGCGAGGAACGGCACGTAGAACGCGGCGAACACGCCCGCGGTGACGTCCTTGAGATAGCCCTCCGGCGGCTGCGTCATCCGCCAGACCAGCACGGCCAGCGCGGTGAGCGCCATGGCGGTCCAGGCGCCCTCGGCGCCCCGGACGTATCCGGAGATCACCATGGCGGCACCGCCGAGGGCGAGGGGCACCAGCGGCGCCTTGACGCCCTTGCGCTCCTCCAGCCGCTTGGTCAGCTCCCACAGGCCCACCACCACGGCCACCGCGATGACACCGACGAAGACGGCCTTCACCACGAACAGCGACGCGACGATCACGGCGCCGAGACCGACGCCGACCCCTATCGCCGCGCCCAGGTCGCGCCCGGCGCTCTTCTTCTGCGGCTGGGGCGCCGGCTGCGGGGCGTCGGACATGGGCTCCGGATTCTGCGGCACCTCCCCGGTGCGGGAGCGCGCCTGCGTCGTCTCGTCTCGGAACAGGGGGCCGCTCAGCCGAGTGGCCCCCAACTCCGCATCCTGGTCTCCGCCGTGCACGGGCACGTCGGTCACGAAGGGCTGGGGGCGGGTCTGCTGCGCGTTGTGCGCATCGTACGCGGGGCCCGCCGGGAGAGCCCCCTGTGCGGGCCCCTGGTCGGTCGGCCCCCAGTACCCGGACCCGGTCTGCGGCGGCGTCCCCCAGGAAGAGTCGTTCATCAGACCTCGAGCAGCTCTGCTTCCTTGTGCTTCAGGAGCTCGTCCACCTGGGCGACGTACTTGTGGGTGGTGTCGTCCAGCTCCTTCTCCGCACGGCGGCCCTCGTCCTCGCCGATCTCGCCGTCCTTGACCATCTTGTCGATGGCGTCCTTGGCCTTGCGGCGCACCGAGCGGATGGACACCTTGGCGTCCTCGCCCTTGGCCTTGGCGACCTTGATGTACTCGCGGCGGCGCTCCTCGGTCAGCTCGGGGAACACCACCCGGATGATGTTGCCGTCGTTGCTCGGGTTGACGCCGAGGTCCGAGTCGCGGATCGCCTGCTCGATGTTGCGCAGCGCGCTCTTGTCGAAGGGCGTCACCACGGCCATGCGCGGCTCGGGCACGGAGAACGAGGCCAGCTGGTTGATCGGCGTCGGTGCACCGTAGTAGTCGGCCACGATCTTGTTGAACATCGCCGGGTGCGCACGACCGGTGCGGATCGCGGCGAAGTCCTCCTTGGCGACCACGACGGCCTTCTCCATCTTCTCCTCGGCCTCGAGGAGGGTCTCTTCGATCACCACTTGCTCCTGCGTGTCTTGAGTAGGCCCGGCTGCGGTTCCGTTGTCTCGGCGGCGGCCGGCTGCGTCGCGTCTTCTTTGTGCACGGTTCCCGACCGGCGGGCCATTGTCCACCCCCGGTCGGGGTGATCAGCCGCGGCTGACCTGGTCACCCACCAGCGTGCCGATCTTCTCACCCTTGACCGCGCGCGCGATATTGCCCTCCGCGAGCAGTTCGAAGACGACGATCGGGAGATTGTTGTCGCGGCACAGGGTGACCGCCGTGGCGTCGGCGACCTTCAGGTCGCGCGTGATGACCTCCCCGTAGCCGAGGTGGTCGAACTTGACCGCGTCGGGGTTGGTCTTCGGGTCGGAGTCGTACACCCCGTCCACGCCGTTCTTGCCCATGAGCAGCGCCTCGGCGTCGATCTCCAGGGCGCGCTGGGCGGCGGTGGTGTCGGTGGAGAAGTACGGCATGCCCATACCGGCGCCGAAGATGACCACGCGGCCCTTCTCCAGGTGGCGGACGGCGCGCAGCGGGATGTAGGGCTCGGCGACCTGGCCCATGGTGATCGCGGTCTGCACCCGGCAGTCCACGCCCTCCTTCTCCAGGAAGTCCTGGAGGGCGAGGCAGTTCATCACGGTGCCGAGCATGCCCATGTAGTCGGAGCGGGCGCGGTCCATGCCGCGCACCTGCAGTTCGGCGCCGCGGAAGAAGTTCCCGCCGCCGATGACGATCGCGATCTGTGCGCCGTCCCGGACTACGGCAGCGATCTCGCGTGCGATGGCGTGCACCACGTCGGGGTCGACGCCCAGTCCCCCGCCACCGGAGAACGCCTCTCCGGACAGCTTCAGCAGAAACCGGCCGCGTACTTTGCCGTCGTCGCTCTTCTCAGCCTTGGTGGTCATGGTCGGATTCCGCCTCTTTCACGTGTTGCACATACAAGGAGGCCATTGCCGGTCAGGGTTTCGTATCCCGTGCGGCAATGGCCTCCTCGTCAGATCTGCTGTCGTCCCGCACGCGCAGGTGCGTGACGCCGTGTCCGGACGACTGCTGTCGACCCTATCGGGGCCGAGCGTCCGTCGCGGTACGGACTCAGATGCCGACCTTGATGCGCGTGAAGCGCTTCAGGGTGACACCGGCCTCGTCCAGAACCTTCTGGACGGACTTCTTGTTGTCCAGCGCGTAGGGCTGGCCGAGCAGCGTCGCGTCCTTGAAGAAGCCGTTGAGGCGACCCTCGACGATCTTCGGCACGGCGGCCTCGGGCTTGCCCTCGGCGCGGGTGGTCTCCTCGGCGATGCGGCGCTCGGCCTCGACGACCTCGGCCGGCACGTCCTCCTTGGAGAGGTACTTCGGCGCGAACGCGGCGATGTGCTGGGCGATGCCCTTGGCGACCTCGGCGTTCGGCTTGTCGAACTCGACGAGTACACCGATCTGCGGCGGCAGGTCGGGCATGGTGCGGTGCATGTACGCGGTGACGTAACCGTCGGAGAACTGCGCGAAGCGGTCCAGGACGATCTTCTCGCCCAGGTTGGCGTTGGCCTCGTCCACGAACGCCTGGACGGTCTTGCCGGGCTCGATCTCGGAGGCGAGCAGGGCCTCGATGTCCGCCGGGGAGGTCTTCGCCACGTGCTCGGCGATGGCGTTGGCCACGGCCAGGAACTTCTCGCCCTTGGCGACGAAGTCCGTCTCGCACTTCAGCTCGACGAGGACGCCGGAGGAGTTGTCGTCGGCGATGATCGAGACCACGGCGCCGTTCTCGGCGGAGCGGCCCTCGCGCTTGGCGACGCCCTTCTGGCCCTTGATGCGGAGCGCCTCGACGGCCTTCTCGATGTTGCCCTCGGCCTCGTCCAGCGCCTTCTTGCAGTCCATCATGCCGGCGCCGGTGAGCTCCCGGAGCTTCTTGACGTCGGCGGCGGTGTAGTTCGCCATGAGTCTGTGAGTCTTTCTCGAAGTCTGGAGGTTCGAAGGCCTGCGGCGGTGGGCGCTGCGCTGCGGTATGCAGTTCTGCGTTCGCGCCGCCGGCCTACGGGTGGACGGCGGGAGCGGACTTCACCGCGCCCGGGGGCGCTGTGTGTCGGTTCCGGCTCCCGCCGTCATCGCTGACGCTGACGGGAAGGTCAGGCCTTGTCGCCCTCGGCGGCCGGGGCGGCGGGGGCCTCGGCCGGCTTCTCGGCCTCGGCGGGGGCGTCGCCGGCCGGGGCGGCCTCGGCCTTCTTCTTCTCGCCCTCGAGCAGGTCGCGCTCCCACTCGGCGAGCGGCTCGCCCGCGGCCTTCTCGCCCTTGCCCTCGGCGGCACCGCTGCGGGCGATGAGGCCCTCGGCGACGGCGTCGGCGATCACGCGGGTGAGCAGGGTGACGGAGCGGATCGCGTCGTCGTTGCCCGGGATCTTGTAGTCGACCTCGTCGGGGTCGCAGTTGGTGTCGAGGATGGCGACGACCGGGATGTTCAGCTTCCGGGCCTCGCCGACCGCGATGTGCTCCTTCTTGGTGTCCACGATCCAGACGGCGCTGGGCACCTTCTGCATCTCGCGGATACCGCCGAGAGTCTTCTCCAGCTTGGCCTTCTCGCGGGAGAGGACCAGCAGCTCCTTCTTGGTGAGGCCGGAGGCGGCCACGTCCTCGAAGTCGATCTGCTCGAGCTCCTTCAGGCGCTGCAGGCGCTTGTAGACGGTCGAGAAGTTGGTGAGCATGCCGCCCAGCCAGCGCTGGTTGACGTAGGGCATGCCGACGCGGGTGGCCTGCTCGGCGATGGCCTCCTGCGCCTGCTTCTTCGTGCCCACGAACATGATCGTGCCGCCGTGGGCGACGGTCTCCTTGACGAACTCGTAGGCACGGTCGATGTACGACAGCGACTGGAGCAGGTCGATGATGTAGATGCCGTTGCGCTCCGTGAAGATGAAGCGCTTCATCTTCGGGTTCCAACGACGGGTCTGGTGACCGAAGTGGACGCCGCTCTCCAGCAGCTCCCGCATCGTGACGACGGCCATGGCCGTTTCTCCTTGAATTTCTCGGTTGTGCCGCGGGGGCCGGACGGCTCCCGCGCCTGACGCCCGCAACGCGCCGTGCCACAAGGGACCGAGGGGCGCTGACACCTGGAGACGGCCGTGACCGGACCGGATGTCGGGGCGTGCGAAGTCGACCCGGTGGCCCGGGTCGCCACCAGAAGTGTACGGGACCCGCGGGGCCCCGGGTGACGCCGTTGTCCACAAGCCGCCGCCTGTCCACAGGTCCCGGCCATGATCGGGCATTCCGGCGACGCTTGCGGCATGCGAATGAGGCGATGTGCGAGAGCGGTGATCCGGTCGGCCGTGCTGACGGCCCTGACCTGCGTGCTGCTGCTGTCCCCTCCCCCGGCCCGGCTGCTCGCGGCGGGGGCGGGGGACGTGGCGGGGGTGGCGGGGGTGTCGGCCTCGCCGGAGATGCCGGACGCGGAGGATGCACCGGGCCCGCGGGAAGCCCCGGACGAGGCGGAGGCAGCGGACACGGCTCAGGCGCCGGACGAGTCGGAGGCAGCGGACACGGCCAAGGCGCCGGACGACGCGGAGGCACCGGACTCGGCGGAGGCACCGAATACGGCTGAGGTACCGGACTCGGCGAGATCGGGCGACACGGCGGAGACGGACGTTCCGGCGGTCGGCCGGGCGTGGCCGGTGGGGGTACGCCCTCCGGTGCTGCGCGGCTGGGAACCTCCGGCGACGCCCTACGGCCGGGGTCATCGCGGCGTCGACCTGGCCGCGCCCGCGGGGACACCGGTCCGGGCGGTCGCGGCGGGCCGGGTGTTCTTCGCGGGCCGGGTGGCTGGAAAGGGCGTGCTCTCGGTGGAGCTGCCCGGCACGGGCGATCCCCCGCTGCGGACGACCTACGAGCCGGTCCGGGCGTCGGTGCGCAAGGGCGACGAGGTGACCGCGGGCGAGGTGATCGGCGTGGTGGAGCAGGGCGGCTCCCACTGCACCGCCCCCTGCCTCCACTGGGGCCTGCGCAGAGCCGGCACCTACCTGAACCCGCTCGCCCTGCTGCCGCCGTGGCTGCTCCACCGGGGACCGTCGAGACTGCTGCCGGTTCTGGGGGTGCCGCTGCCGGGCGATCCGGCATGAGCCGACGTGGATGCGTGAGGAAGGCCGGCGTGAGCCGGGGGCGGGCCGGCGCTCAGCGCCGGACGCCCCGGAGGGCCATGGAGACCGCGGCCTCGGTGATGGTCTCGGGGTCCTCCGCCGCGCCGAGCTCGATGCGGCGGACCGCCGCGTCGACGATGCCCTGGAGGAGCATGGCCGCCAGGCGGGGCTGGTCGTGGTTCAGTTCGGCGAGGGCGTCGACGATCATCGCGATCAGGCCGCCGTGGGCCGCGCGGATCTTCTCGCGGGCGCCCGCGTCCAGCTCGCCGGCGGAGATGGCGACGACGGCGCGGTGCCTGCGGTCCCCGACCAGGGCGAGCTGGGTGCGGACATACGCCTCGATCTTGGCCTCGGGGGCGTCCACCGCGGCCATCGCCGCCTCGACCTCGGCGGCCCAGACCGGGAAGTCGACCGCGCACAGCTCCTCGACGACCGCTGCCCGCGACCGGAAGTACTCGTAGACCGAGGAGCGCGCGAGGCCCGTGCGCTCGGCGAGGGCCGGGAAGGTCAGCGCCTCCGTACCGCCCTCGGACAGCAGGGAGCGTGCCGCGTCCAGCAGGGCGGCACGCTGCATCGACCGGTGCTCGGCCACGGAGGCCGCTCGAATCCTTGGCACGTCAACCACTGTACGGACGCGCTCCGCACGGCGGGAGTCACTCGGGCGGAACCCGCAAGTCGCCTCCGCGCCCGGCCTGCGCGGGACGTGTCCGGAGCGCTCGGCGGGGCGCCCGGTCAGCGGCCGAAGCTCGCCAGCTTGGCCCGCAGCTGGAGCACGGACTTGGTGTGGATCTGGCTGACCCGGCTCTCGGTCACACCCAGCACATTGCCGATCTCGGCGAGGGTGAGCCCTTCGTAGTAGTACAGGGTCACCACGGTCTTCTCCCGCTCGGGGAGCGTGTTGATGGCCCGCGCCAGGAAGCGCCGCAGCTCCCGGTCCTCGGCCACCTCCACCGGGTTGTCCGCGGCGGTGTCCTCGAGGGTGTCCATCAGGCTGAGCCGGTCGCCGCTCTCCCCGCCGGCGTGCAGCAGCTCCTCCAGGGCGACGACGTTGGCGAGCGACAACTGGCTGAAAACGGCGTGCAGTTCGTCCACGGCGATGCCCAGCTCGCGGGCGACCTCACTCTCCGTGGGGGTGCGTCTGAGCCGTGCCTCCAGGGTGGCGTAGGCCCGCTCCACGTTGCGGGCCTTCTGCCGCACCGAGCGCGGGATCCAGTCCAGCGCCCGCAGCTCGTCGATCATCGCGCCCCGGATCCGGGTGATCGCGTAGGTCTCGAACTTGATCTCCCGGTCCACGTCGAACTTCTCGATCGCGTCGATCAGCCCGAACACCCCGGAGGAGACGAAGTCCGCCTGGTCCACATTGGGCGGCAGGCCCACGCTGACGCGGCCGGCGACATACTTCACCAGCGGCGAGTAGTGCAGGATCAGCTGCTCGCGCAGCCGCTCGTCCCCCGTCTCCTTGTACGACCGCCACAGTTCGTCGAGCGTCGAGGGGGCGGGCGGCCGCACGCTGCCACCGTCACGGGCGGCTGGGGGGAGCGCCGCCCGGTCGGACCCGGAGGTGTGCTGGGGCATTCGTCGCCTTGAGCCGTTCTGCTGCGGAGTGCTGCTGCCTGGGTGAGCTGTCTGTCTGATGTCGAGTTGCCTGTTCGCGTCGGGATCCTCGTGAGCGTAGCGTGACTGCGGCGTCGCGGTGCGCGAACAACGGGGGCGGAGGCGTGCGCAGATACGTTCCGAGGGCCGTCCCGCCGGGGCACATCCGTTGCTCTGCGTGATCACCCTGATGTCCCAACTGGCTTATTTTCCCAGGCGTGTCGCGGTTCCCCCGGACGGCCGAACACGCTCCGTCAACGCGCGCGGGGATCGGCCCGGATCGAGATCTTCGCCTGGCGTGTCAACTTCCAGCCGTCGTCGTGTCGTTCGACGTAACCAAGTGCTCGTAGTTCGTACAGCCTCGCGACGGCGTCGTCCTGGCTGGTCTGGGCGCCGCGGGCGATGTCGGCGACGGAGGCCGGGGCGCGGGCCGGCAGGGCGGCGAGCACCTGGCGGGTGGCGGCCGGGAGCAGGTCGCGGGGCAGCACGGGGCCGTGCCGCTCGGGGGCGAGTTCGCCGATGCCGCCGACCAGCTCGACGATCTCGGCGGCGTCGGTGACCAGCACGGCGTCCTGTCTGAGCAGCTCGTGCACTCCGGCGGACAGGGCGCTGGTGGCCGGTCCCGGTACTCCCATCGTGTGACGCGCGAGGCGCTGTGCTGCCCGGGCGGTGACCAGGGCTCCGCTGCGGTGGGCCGCCTCGACGACGACGGTGCCGCGGGTGAGGGCGGCGATCACGCGGTTGCGGAGGATGAACCGGCCGGCGGTCGGATGGTCCCCGGGCGGCAGTTCGCCGACGACGAGTCCCTGGCCGGCGATCCGGTCGATCAGGGCGGTGTGTCCGCGCGGGTAGGGCCGGTCGATGCCGCAGGCGAGGACGGCGACGGTGGCGCCGTTCGCGCCGAGGGCGCCGCGGTGG
>NZ_BAAAIZ010000116.1:23730-40927 GCF_039526425.1 Streptomyces thermospinosisporus | reverse complement strand
GTCGATGCCGTAGGCACCGCCGGAGACCACGACCCAGCCGCGTTCGGCGAGGTCGGCGGCGAGCGTGGCGGCCATGTGGGCGCCGTACTCGGTGCAGGCGCGGGCGCCGACGACGGCGACGGAGCGCAGCGCCCACATCCGCAGGTCGGCCGGTCCGCGCACCCACAGGCCCAGCGGCCGGGCGTCGCCGAGGTCGTCGAGCTGGCGGGGCCACTCGGCCGCGCCGGGCGGCACGAACCGCATCCCGGCCTCCTCTGCCACGGCGAGGTCCCGGTCCGGTGCGGCCCGCTCGGCGCGGGCCCGCAGCCCCTCCCACCGTCTGCGGCTGACGCCGGGCAGGGGCGGGCCGTGGCCCTGCAGCCGGGCCGCCACCTCCGGAGCCCCGAGCTCGCGCACCCACAGACCGGCGGTGGCGTCGCCCGGTTCGACGACGCGGGTGAGGAACACGCGGGCGCGCAGCTCGTCGAGGCGTCCGGCGGGGCTCATGCCGTTGCTCCGATGGCCATGGGCACTCCCCTGGGGACTCCGGTGCGCAGCTGCAGGGCGAGGGCGACGTCCGTGGCGTCGGGGCGGTCGTGGCCGACCAGGTCGGCGACGGTCCAGGCGACCCGCAGGACCCGGTCGATGCCGCGTGCGGTGAGCACCCCGCGCTCCAGGCTCCGCTCGGCCTCGTCCATGGCGCCGGGGGCGGCGTGGAAGCGGCTGCGCAGCTCGCGTCCGGGGATCTCGCTGTTGGTGCGCCACGGGGTGCCGGCGAGCCGTGCGGCGGCGCGCTCCCTCGCGGCCCGCACCCGGTCGGCGACCTGGGCGGTGGATTCGCCGCGGGCACCGGTCGCGGTGAGTTCGGACCGGGTGACGCGGTCGACCTCCACGCGCAGGTCCACCCGGTCCAGCAGCGGGCCGGAGAGCCGGGCCTGGTAGCGGCGGATCGCCGAGGGCGGGCACTCGCACTGGTCGTCCTTGAGCGAGAAGCGCCCGCACGGGCAGGGGTTGGCGGCCAGCACCATCAGGAACTTCGCCGGGAAGCGGACGACTCCGGCGCTGCGCGCGATGACGACATGCCCGGCCTCCAGAGGCTGGCGGAGGGCGTCCAGGGCCTGGCTGCTGAACTCGGGGCTCTCGTCCAGAAAGAGCACGCCACGATGAGACAGCGACACCGCGCCGGGCCTGGCGGTTCCGTGGCCGCCGCCGACGAGCGCCTGCATGGTGGCCGAGTGGTGCGGTGCGCAGTAGGGCGGCACGTCGATCAGGGGTTTGCCCGGTGGCAGCAGGCCCGCCACCGAGTGGACGGCGGTGACCTCCAGTGCCTCCTGACGGTCGAGCCGGGGAAGGATCGCGGGCAGCCGCTCGGCCAGCATGGTTTTGCCCGCACCTGGCGGACCTTCCAAGAGAAGGTGGTGGCCTCCGGCGGCGGCCACCACAACGGCCGTGCGGGCCGAGGTCTGGCCGACGACGTCGGCGAGGTCGTGGCCGTGGTCGTGCTGGGCGGCGCCGACGGTGTGCATGCCGGTGGCGGCTCCGGTGCCGGGGACGCGGAGCCCGGCGAGCAGCGGGTCGGGCCGGCCGTGCTCGGGCTGCTCCTCCTCGGGGACGGGCTCGTCGGCGAGCACCGCGATCAGCTGGCGCAGGCTGCGGATGCCGAGGACGGAGATCCCCGGCACCAGGGAGGCCTCCGCCGCCGCGCACTCGGGCACGACGACCTGTTCGTAGCCGGCGTCGGCGGCGGCGAGCACGGCCGGGAGCACGCCCCGCACGGGCCTGACCCGGCCGTCCAGGCCCAGCTCGCCGATCATCACGATGTCGGCGAGGACCCGCGGGTCGATCCGCTCGGCGGCTCCGAGGACCGCTGCCGCGACCGCGAGGTCGAAGCCGCTGCCGCTCTTCGGCACGGACGCGGGGCTGAGGCCCACGGTGAGCTTCTTCTGCGGCCAGGGGGCTCCGGAGTTCACCACGGCGGCGCGGACCCGGTCCTTGCTCTCGGTCAGGCTCTTGTCGGGGAGGCCCACCAGGGTGAAGGCCGCGACGCCCGGTTCCAGGCCGGCCTGGACCTCCACGACGACGCCCTCCACGCCCACCAGGGCGACCGAGCAGGTGCGGGCGAATGCCATGTCAGGCCACCCCCCGGACGTGCTCGACGCGCGGCGCGCCGCGGGCCGGGAGCTGGATGCCGACCAGGTCGATGCGGACGCCGCCCGGTGGGGCGCCGCCGTGCTGCTGGAGCCAGCGTTGCGCGAGATCCCGCAGGCGGGTCGCCTTGGCGGGTGTGATGGCCTCCATCGGGTGCTGGAAGGGGCCGGTCCTGCGGGTCTTCACCTCGCAGACGACCAGGACGTCCCCGTCCCTGGCCACGATGTCGATCTCGCCGGTCCTGCCGCAGCGCCAGTTGCGCTCCAGGACCGTCATCCCGGCCTGCGTCAGCCTTCGTGCGGCCAGCGTCTCGCCGTACCTGCCGAGTGCCCTGCGGGTCTGCTGTGCGTTCATGTCGGCACCACCTCTCGGCGCCAACGGTCACGCACCCACCGCCGCCGAGTGGATCTTGGTGCGTTACTCGGCGGTTGTGGACAACTCCGTCACCCTTCCAGCTGACCCAGGCCACTCCGGGCTGACTCCGATCACCTGCTGATCACCCTCCGGGCTGACCCCTTCAGCCGCTGGGCAGCTCCAGATCGCTCTTGTTGAGCTCCTCGATGTTCACGTCCTTGAACGTCAGTACGCGCACCTGCTTCACGAAGCGGGCCGGCCGGTACATGTCCCACACCCACGCGTCCGCCATCGAGACCTCGAAGAAGACCTCGCCCTGGACCGAGTGCACCTGCATCTCGTAGTCGTTGGTCAGATAGAAGCGCCGCTCGGTCTCGATCACGTATTTGAACAGACCGACGACATCGCGGTACTCCCGGTAGAGCTTGAGCTCCATCTCGGTCTCGTACTTCTCGAGGTCCTCGGCGCTCATGGCATGTTCCCCTTCAGCCGTGCGATCCCACCATTGTGCGCCAGTCCCGTGAGCCCCTAGACGATTTCGGTGTCCAGGATCACGGGTCCGGCGGGGGGACCTTCGTCGAGCAGCGTGCGCAGCAGCTCGGCGAGTCTGGTCGGATACACCGTCTCATGCGCCCGGCTCAGTTCCGGGCACGTCCACCAGCGCGCACCGGCGACGCTGCGCCGCTCCAGCTCGGTCAGCGCCGTGGCGGCGGTGGCCGTCTGCGAGGTCCGGGCCAGGTAGTACCACTCGTCCTGGTCCCAGCGGCGGCCGGCGAACGGGAAGGAGCACCTGCGCCGCCACAGCACCGGACCGAGCTCCACGTCGGTGATGCCGGTCTCCTCGGCGAGTTCCCGCAAGGCGGCCTGTTCACGGGTCTCGTCGCCCTCGACGCCCCCGCCGGGGGTGAACCACCAGTCGTCGGCCGGGTTGCCCGGTTCGTGGCCGTGCAGCAGCAGAATGCGGTCCTGCGGGTCGAGCAGCACCACTCGGGCGACCTTGCGCAGTCCGCCCTCGTAGGTGTCGGCCACCGGGGCGGCCGGGTCAGTGGCCACGGGCCGGCTCCGCGTTCGCCCGCATCCGGGCGCGGGAGGCAGCGGACCGCTTGGCGAGCGGACCGTAGGCCGCCCCGCCGAGGATCAGCACGGTCCCGGCGATCACCAGCGCGACCATGGTGGGCAGCGGTCCCGGCTGCGAGACCGGGCCGAGCTTTTCGAAGCCGCTGGGGGCCGGCAGCATGCCGTTCATCGGCCAGACCACGGCCTCGACCCGGCCCTGCACGGCCTTGCGGGACACCGTGCCGTTGGCCGCGTCGGTGAGGTGGGCGGTGGAGTCCACCGAGCCGGACCGCTCGTCACCGAGCAGGAACAGCCTGCCCTCGGGCACGGTCACCGACGGGAAGTTCGCCAGCCGGTCGGCGGTGTCCTCGGCGAGATACGGTTCGTCGATCTCCTTGCTGTTGACCTTCAGCTTGCCGCCCTGACAGCAGGAGACGGTGTCCCCGCCGACGGCGACCACACGCTTGACCACGGGCACGTCCGCCCAGGTCGCCTCGTTGAAGACCACGACGTCGCCGCGCCGGATGTCGTCGGCGTCGACGCGCTGCGCCAGCACCCGGTCGCCGGCGCCGATGGTCGGCGTCATGGACGTGGTGGGCACGGTGTACGGCCGGTACACGACGGCCGCCCAGGCGAAGCCGCCGAGGAACAGCACCATGCCCAGCGCCACGGCCACTCCCGACAGCCGCTGCCCGAGGCGGCTGCCCGCCGGCTTGGTGCCGGTGCTGCCGACGGAGGCCGTACGTGTCGTGCTCTGACCACTCATGGGCCGCACCCTACCCGGCGGTACCAGGCCCGGTCAGCCCATCACCGGGTCAAGACCCCGCCCCGGGCAGGGCCTCCCCGGGACGGGCTCAACGGGCCCCGGACGGCTCAGCCGGCCGAACGGTCCGCACGCCGCCGGCGCCGCCACAGCACCAGCGGCACCGCACCCGCGAGCGCCAGCCCCTGCGGCGCCACGGTGAGGGCGGCCGCGGCCGACGTCTGCGTGCCGATGCCCGGCTGCTCGAAGGTGTCCGGCACCGGCAGGGTGTCCCAGCGGCTGACCGGCCAGGCGATGACGATGGCCCGGCCGACCACGTCCTTCACCGGGACCATGCCGTTGTTCTTGTCGGCCCGGTTGTAGCGCGAGTCGCGGCTGTTCTGCCGGTGGTCGCCCATGACCCAGATGTGGCCCTCGGGAACCTTCACCTTGAACTGGCCGCCCTGGTCGTCCTGGCTGCACGGGGTGTTGCCTGGGTAGACGTACGGCTCGTTCAGCGCCTTGCCGTTGACCTTCAGCGGGCCGGTGCCCTTGCACTCGATGGTGTCGCCTCCGACGCCGACGACCCGCTTGATCAGGTCCTTCTCCTCCGAGGACGGCATCAGGCCGACCCAGCTGAGCACCCGCTGGAGCGGGTTGGGCGTGGGCGTCGGCTCGCCCGCCAGCCAGTTGTCCGGGTCGTGGAAGACCACGACCTCGCCGCGCTCCGGCTCGGCCCCGAACCACGGGGTGAGCTTGTCGACCAGGACCCGGTCACCCTGCTGGAGGGTGTTCTGCATCGAGTCGGAGGGGATCGAGAACGCCTGCACCAGAAATGTCTTGATCAGCAGCGCCAGCACCAGCGCGATACCGATCAGGATGGGCAGCTCCTTCCAGAAGGAGCGCGGCTTCTTCGCCTTGGGCGCGTCGCCTCTCCCGCCGCCTTCCGCCGTCGGGGGCTGCGCGCCGGCCGGGCCGCCGCCGCTCGCACCCGGGATGTCATTCCCGCCGGTCATGGGACCGTCCGCGGCCCGGACGGACTCCACGGAGCCTCCGCGGTTCTCCTCGCCGCCGCCCTGTCCGGACCGTGCGCCTACCGCCACATCCCCCACGCCAACTCCTTACTCTGTGCCGCCGCCTGCCCCATCCACGACGCAGGCCCACCACTCCCATAACGAGCGGGAGTTCCGCAGGGCTCGGGAGCTGAGCGATTCCGTTCGGATCGTCGGAGGCAACCCTATGCGACGACGGGCCGGTGGCCGTGGACCCGGCGGCCGGGTCGGTCACCGAGGCGTAGGTCTTCGGCTCCTCCAGGGTGCTCCAGCGGCCGAGCGGCCAGGCGATGACCATGGCGCGGCCGACCACCTCGTCCTCGGAGACGGTGCCGCCGTAGTCGGTGTCGATGTGGGAGCGGGAGTCGGCGGAGTCGGCCCGGTGGTCACCCATCACCCACAGCCGCCCCTCGGGCACGGTGATGTCGAAGGGCGTGGTGGAGGGGGCGTTGCCCGGGTACAGGTAGTCCTCGTTCAGCGGTACGCCGTTGACGGTGACCCGGCCCTGCGGGTCACAGCACTGGACGCGGTCGCCGCCGACGCCGATGACCCGCTTGATCAGGTCCTTCTCGTTGTCGGACGGCAGCAGCCCGATGAAGGTGAGCCCGTCCTTGATCTGCTTGATCCCGACGGGGTCCTCCTTCTTCGGCGCGGTCTGCTCGTCCCGCAGCCAGCCGCCCGGGTCCTTGAAGACCACGACGTCCCCGCGCTGCGGCTTGGACCCGAACCAGGGGGTGAGCTTGTCGACCAGGACCCGGTCGCCGATCTGGATCGTCTGCTCCATGGAGCCGGACGGGATGACGAAGGCCTGCACGAGGAAGGTCTTCAGCACCAGCGCGATCAGCACGGCGACGCCGATGAGGAGGGGTATCTCCTTGACCGCGCTGCGCCTGCGGCGCCGCTTGACCTTGCGCTGCAGCTTGCGGCGCTCGGCGCGGCTGCGCCCGCGGGCGGGAGCGGCCGGCCGGCGGGCACCGGTGGGGAGCAGGTTCTCCGCGGCGCCCGCCGGGACGCCGCGCGGCCTTCCGCGGCTACCCATGCGCGCCTCCCGCGGTGGCCGCCCGGTCCGCCGCGGCGGAGGGCACCTGCGCGTAGGCGTCCGGCCGGTGCAGCCGCGTGGCGCGGTCGAACGGCCAGACGATCCCGTCGGCCCGGCCGATCACCCTGTCCTCGGGGATCATGCCGCCGCCGGGCGAGCCGAGGTGATCGCGGGAGTCGCGGGACTCGGCGCGGTGGTCGCCGAGGACGAACAGGCGTCCTTCGGGCACCACCACGTCGAAACGCACCGTCGAGGGGCTGTCGCCGGGGAACAGCAAGCCCGCCTCGTCGACCGCACGGCCGTTCACCCGGATCCTCCCCTCCTGGTCGCAGCAGACCACATGGTCACCGCCCACGCCGACGACGCGCTTGACGTAGTCGGCCTCCCCGAAATACCCGGAGCCGTCGAACACAATCACGTCTCCGCGCTGCGGCCCTGCTCCGAAACGGTATGCCAACTTATTTACGAGAACACGGTCTCCGACCCTCAATCCCGGTTCCATCGACCCGCTGGGGATCTGGAACGGACGGACGACGAGGGTGTTCAGCCCCAGCACGGTCAGCAGGCAGAGCAGCACGGCCAGGGTGATCCGCCCGCCGGGGACGTGATCCGCGAGGCGCGACAGCAACGCGGAACGCGACCGGCCCTCCGGGCCCGGCGTCCCCGAGGTCTCCTCGTGGTCGTCCGGGCGGGAGGAGCGGTCGCGCTCCGTCTGCTGTGCTTCGGTGTCCATCGGAGCCAGATGCTATCCGGCCCCGCTGTCACCGGGGGAAAGCGCAGGCGCTCAGCTCTCGCGCTTCTCCTTGATCTTCGCGGCCTTGCCGCGCAGGTCACGCAGGTAGTACAGCTTGGCGCGGCGGACGTCACCCTTGGTGACGAGCTCGATCTTCTCCACGATCGGGGTGTGCACCGGGAAGGTGCGCTCGACGCCGACGGAGAAGGAGACCTTGCGGACCGTGAAGGTCTCGCGCACGCCGGAACCCTGGCGGCGGATCACCACGCCCTTGAACTGCTGCACACGGGAGCGGTTGCCCTCGATGACGCGCACGTGGACGTTGACGGTGTCACCGGGACGGAAGTCCGGGATGTCGCTGCGCAGCGACGCGGAGTCGACGGAGTCGAGCAGGTGAGACATTTCGTCTGCTTTCTTCGTTGATGCCGCAGGTCATCAACGGCAACTAGGAATCGGATCACAGAGGTGCGGTCCCGGGCGGGCGTCGTGTCCCCCTGCGGCAGGGGCGCACGCCGGACGACGCACAGCAGCGGCCTATTCTTCCACGCCGCCGGTCCTGCGCCAAAATCGACCGTAGGGCTCCCCTGCCGGGTCCGGTTCCCAGCCGAGGATGGACAGCATCTCGCGGTCCTTCTTGTCGAACGCCTTGGGGTCGCAGCGTTCGATGAGGTCGGGCCGGTTGGCGGTGGTGCGGCGCAGCGCCTCGTCGCGCCGCCAGCGGGCGATGCGGGCGTGGTGGCCGCTGAGCAGCACCTCGGGGATCTCCCGGCCGCGCCAGACGGGCGGCTTGGTGTAGACGGGGCCCTCGAGGAGGTTGGCCATGGCGCCGGGTGCGAAGGAGTCGTCGCGGTGCGAGTCGGCGTTGCCGAGGACGCCGGGCAGCAGCCGGGCCACGGCCTCGGTGATGACGAGCACGGCGGCCTCGCCGCCGGCCAGCACGTAATCGCCGATGGACACCTCGTAGACGGGCATGCGGGTGGCGTACTCGTCGACGACCCGGCGGTCGATGCCCTCGTAGCGGGCCGGGGTGAAGATCAGCCAGGGGCGCTCGGAGAGGTGGACGGCGAGCTCCTGGGTGAAGGGGCGGCCGCTGGGGGTGGGCACGATCAGGGCCGGCCGGTGGGAGCCGGTCTCGTAGCCGTCCGCCAGCACCGTGTCCAGCGCCTCGCCCCAGGGCTCGGTCTTCATCACCATGCCGGGGCCGCCGCCGTAGGGGGTGTCGTCCACGGTGTGGTGCCGGTCGTAGGTCCAGGTGCGCAGGTCGTGGACGTGGACGTCGAGCTGTCCGCGGGCGCGTGCCTTGCCGACGAGGGAGACGTTCAGCGGTTCGAGGTACTCGGGGAAGATCGTGACGACGTCGAGCCTCATGCGCCGGCGTCCTCGTCACGGGAGGAGGCGATCTCCGCGCGGTCGTCGACGAGTCCCGGGGGCGGGTCGATGACCGCCCGCTGATTCTCCAGGTCGATCTCGGTGACGATCTGCGCGACGAACGGCACGAACACCTCGCTGCCGTCCGGGCGTTCGACGACGAACAGGTCCTGGGTGGGCAGGTGCGAGATCTCGCTGATCCGGCCGACCGTCTCGCCGTCCTTGGTGACGACGTCGAGGTCGATCAGCTGGTGGTCGTAGTACTCGTCCTCCTCCTCGGGCAGCTCGTCCGGGTCGACCTCGGCGATCAGGAGGGTGTTGCGCAGCGCCTCGGCGGCGTTGCGGTCGCGCACGCCCTCGAAGCGCAGCAGGAGGCGGCCGCTGTGCACGCGGCCCGACTCGATGGTCAGCGGCCCGGCGGACGGCGGGTCGGTGGCCAGGACGGCGCCGGGGGCGAGCCGCAGTTCCGGCTCGTCGGTGCGCACCTCGACGGTGACCTCGCCCTTGATGCCGTGGGCGCGGCCGATGCGAGCGACTACCAGCTGCACGGTGCTTGGTTCTCCTGATCTACGGCCGGCTGCCGCGAGGGCGCCGGTACGACTGCGGGCCGGGGAGGGCCCTTCGGCCCTCCCCGGCCCGAGCCGGATGCGATAAGCGTCAGCGGACGTGATCCACGTCGACGAGGTCGACTCGGATCCCGCGGCCGCCGATGGCGCCCACGACGGTACGCAGAGCGCGTGCGGTGCGGCCGTTGCGGCCGATCACCTTGCCGAGGTCGTCCGGGTGGACCCGGACCTCGAGCACACGTCCACGACGCAGGTTGCGCGAGGCGACCTGCACATCGTCAGGGTTGTCGACGATGCCCTTCACGAGGTGCTCGAGAGCCTCCTCGAGCATGCTCAGGCCTCGGTCGACGCGGACTCGGCCTGGGCCTCGTCCTTCTTCTCAGCCTTCTTCTTCGGGGTGATCGCCTCACCCTTGCCCTCGTCCTCGCCGGTGAGCGCCTCGAACGACGGGCGAGCGGGCTTCTCCTCCGGCTGCAGCAGAGGCGCCGGGGCGGGCTCGCCCTTGAACTTCTGCCAGTCGCCGGTCTTCTTGAGGATGGCGAGCACGGGCTCGGTCGGCTGGGCGCCGACGGAGAGCCAGTACGCCACACGCTCGCTGTCGACCTCGATCACCGACGGGTTGTACGTCGGGTGGTACTTGCCGATCTCCTCGATGGCCCGGCCGTCACGGCGGGTACGGGAGTCGGCGACGACGATGCGGTAGTGAGGCGAACGGATCTTGCCCAGACGCTTCAGCTTGATCTTGACTGCCACGGGAGTGGGTTCTCCTGGATTTGACGTGGTTGGGCACGGCGAGTTGGCCGCGTGGGGTTGCGGTACCCGAGTGCCCGATGGACGCGTCAGCCGGAGGAGAGAGGGGTCCTGTGCGGCTGTCGAGTACAGCTAGCCATTGTGCCATACCCTGCGGGGCTGCTTGGCCGAGGGGGTGGGCGAGGGTGGGGTTGGCTTGATCGGTTCGGGGGTTGGGGTGGGCGGGGGGTCGGTCGGGTGGGTTCGCGGTGTTGCTGTGGGCCGGGGGTCGGTCGAATTGGTGCGCTGGGTTCTGGCGGGCCGGGGGTCGGTCGAGTCGGGGGCTGATCGAGTCGGTGAGCGGTGTTGCCGCGGGTCGAGCCGGTGAGCGGTGTTGCCGCGGGCCGGGGGTGGGTCGCGCA
Source organism: Streptomyces thermospinosisporus (assembly GCF_039526425.1). Taxonomy (NCBI): domain Bacteria; kingdom Bacillati; phylum Actinomycetota; class Actinomycetes; order Kitasatosporales; family Streptomycetaceae; genus Streptomyces; species Streptomyces thermospinosisporus. Next base: position 30,739 of record NZ_BAAAIZ010000116.1, on the reverse strand, counting down.
GCCCGGCGCCGACGGGGTGCCGCCCGCGCCCGCCCTCCCCCACTCTCGGCTTCGCTCGAGCGGGGGGACCCCCCATCGCCCCGGGCGGCACGACTGCCCGCGGGTTGACGGGCATGGCTGCCCGCAGTCGGGCGTAGACCTGCGGACCGACCCGCCGCGCAAGAGGCACGACCAGGCCCCGGCGCGGCCGCCCGCGGACGGGCGGGCACGGCTGCCCGCGGACGGGCGGGCACGGCTGCCCGCGGACGGGCGAAGGCCTGCGGACCGACCCGCCGCGCAAGAGGCACGACCAGGCCCCGGCGTGGTTGCTTGCGGGAGAGCGGGCGAGTGCCTCTTCCACTGGCGAGTGCCTCTTCCACTGCGGACTCAGGCAGGCCGGCCGAGCGCACGGCTCGGCCCGCGGCACAGCTGCCCACGAAGGGGCGTAGCCCGGGCCTGCGTCACGAGTGTGGTCCTCGCAGGCGCCCCGGCGACGTGTCGCGAAGGCGGCGTGAAGTGTGCGGCTCGGCCCGCGGCGCGACGGCCCACGGCGGGGCGGATGCCGCCGCCCTGCGGCGCGACTCGTGGGGCGGGCGCACGCCCGCCAGAGCAGCCGACGCGGGGCCTGGGCCCGCGAGAACGGCAGGCGTGAGCGCCCCGGCGGCCCGAGGGGCCGTCGGGGTTGAGGGACGCGGTCCGGGGCGGGCGGAGCCGGGAGGCTCCGGGGGGAGCAAAGCCCCGCCCGCCTCGGGCGGGAGTGACGTCAGGGTGGGTCGTCCGGTAGCCACGAGATACCGGGGGACTTCGCCTGGCGTCAGGCCGCGCCTGCTACCTCCGGGATGCGGAACGGCTTGCCGCAGCCGCCGCAGACGATGGGGGCCTGGGCGAGGACCGACGGGACCACGCGGACGTTGCGGCCGCAGTCGCAGACGGCCTTGACGCGCACGCCGCCTCCGGAGGAGCCGTGCCGGGCGGCCGGGCCCCGGAAGCTGCGGGCGCTGTCACCCGCCGTGGCCGCGGAGTGCGCCTTCAGGGCGCGGTGCAGCCGCTCGATCGTCGAACGGTACCGCCGCTTCGCCTCGGGCGTGAGCGTGACCAGCGAGAAGCCGCTGCTGGGATGCGGCTCCTCGGGGTGGTCAAGCCCCAGCTCCTCGGCGATCGCGAGGAAGCGGCGGTTGTGGTACCGGCCGGCTCGGGATGTGTCGCGCACGCCGCGCGCGGCGGCGATGCCATGGACTGCCTCATGCAGCAGTCGCTCGAAGGAGAGTTCGTGACCGCACGCGGACGACGACTCCCCGATCAGGGACTCGGGCGCGGCCAGATCGGGCAGCTCGGGGTGGTGCCGCTGAATGTCGGCCCACGCCTGCGCCAGCTCTGCGGCGAGTACAGGTGGTGTCTGTGTCGTGCTCACGTAATGACAACGAGCCTGGGTGCCTCTGTGTTCCGATTCCGGGGCATCCCAAATAATTTGCACGTACCCGTCAGTTGCCGCTGATGCGTCCCGACGAGGGCGGGTGCGTTGATCTGCGGAGAAGCCTCGCAGCTCGCCACAAGCCGGTGCGTAGGCTGACGTACGGCGCGGCGTGTAGGCGGTGTCCGCACGCCGGGGCGGCGGTGACGCCGCGGTGCGCAAGAGGTGTTTTCGGTCGCTCTCGCGGCTCAGGGGCACATCTCGTACGGGATGCCCTCAGGCCGGGAGATTACCGGGTCCTCTCCCGGCGCCCGGCACCGGCCCCCTCCTCCGGCGCGGGGAGGATGCCGCCGGATTTCCGGAATGTGAATTCTTGCCAGTGGCACGAGCTACTCCCAAGCCGCCCCCGCATTCCACTGGACGCCGGGTCCGGGCGGGAGTTACCTGACATACGGGGGTAGTGCGAGCGCACTGCACGGGGGCCAAGGAATCGGGCACGGCGGCAACTCTCGGCTGATTGGGGCGCTTACCTATGACACCTACGCTCGTGCGGCAGCATCCGCCTCACGCGGGGGCCCGCCCCCGTGTGGACCTGCGTGCACGCGCGCGTGACTGGTCCGAGATCCAGGAGCGGATGCTCGTACCGCTCATCGAGGCCGTCTACGAGCGCCTGGACGTGGGAGCGGCGACCCGTCTGCTGGGCCTCGGCTGCGGGTCCGGGCTGGCGCTGCTGATGGCGGCCTCCCGGGGTGCCTCGATCACCGGTGTCGACACCTCCGCCGACCGGCTGGACCTCGCGCGGCAGCGGCTGCTCCCGGACGACCGTGAGGCTCCGGCGCGGGCCGAGACCCGGATCGTGGACGGTCCGGTGCGGGCCGCCGCCCGCCCGGAGACCGGCGGATACAACGTGGTCACCGCCTTCGAGCCGATCGGCTGCCGCTCGGGGGACGCGGAGGGGCTGGGTGAGCTGCTCGCCGAGGCGACGCCGCTCGCCGAGCGCGGAGCGGCCGTGGTGCTGGCCGGCTGGGGTCCGCCGGAGCGCTGCACCACGGCGTCCGTGCTCCGGGTGGCCACCGAGCCGGCGGAGCCGCTGCGCAGCGCCTGGCGTCCGGCGCACCGGGACGACCTGGAGGAGGTCGCCCAGCGGGCCGGGCTGCGGCCGGACGGCTCCGGCCGGGTGGCCTGCCCCTTCGGGTATGCCGATGTCGACAGCGCGGTGCGCGGCCTGAAGTCGACGGGGCTGTTCGACGCGGCGCTCAGCGCCACCGATCAGGTGCAGGTCGACAAGGAGCTGACCGAGGCGCTGCACCCGTACCGGCGGCCGGACGGCACGGTGTGGATGCCGAACATCTTCCGCTATCTGATCGCACGGACCGGCTAGGTGTCGGCTAGGTGTGCTGTTCCGACAGGTTGGTGACGCGGCTGGCTGGGGTGTGGCCGCTGATGCCGGTGTGGGGTCGGTGGTAGTTGTACCAGTCCAGCCAGGCGGGCAACGCTGCCTGTCGTTCGGATCAGCCCGCGGACGCGGGGGCTGGCCGATCCGAACGAAAGGCCCTGGGCGACCGTCCCGCGGGCCTCAGCCCATGAACTTCTTGAACTCCTCCGGGAGCTCGAAGTCCTTGGCGCCCTGCTGTGGCAGGCCGAAGGGGCTCGCGCCCTCGGCCGCGGCGGCGCGGCGCGCGGCGGCCTCCTGCTCCTGCTGCTTGCGCTTCATCGGATTGCCGGAGCGCTGCTTGCCCTTGGCCGGCTTCTGCTTCTTCTTCGACCGGCCGGGACCGCCACCCATCCCCGGCATGCCGGGCATCCCGGGCATCCCCGGCATGCCGCCCTGGGCCATGCGGGACATCATCTTGCGGGCCTCGAAGAACCGCTCGACGAGGTTCTTCACCGCGCTCACCTCGACGCCGGAGCCGCGGGCGATACGGGCGCGGCGCGAGCCGTTGATGATGGTCGGGTCCTGGCGCTCGGCCGGGGTCATCGACTTGATGATCGCGGCGGTGCGGTCGACGTCCCGCTCGTCGAGGTTGTTGATCTGGTCCTTGATCTGGCCCATGCCCGGGAGCATGCCGAGCAGCTTGGAGATGGAGCCCATCTTGCGGACCTGCTCCATCTGGGCCAGGAAGTCGTCCAGGGTGAAGTCCTGGCCCTTCTTGGACGCCAGCTTGGAGGCCATCCTGGCGGCCTCTTCCTGGCTGAACGTCTTCTCCGCCTGTTCGATCAGGGTGAGCAGGTCACCCATGTCGAGGATGCGGGAGGCCATCCGGTCCGGGTGGAAGGCGTCGAAGTCGTCGAGCTTCTCGCCGTTCGACGCGAACATGATCGGCTTGCCGGTGACCTGGCGGATGGAGAGCGCGGCACCACCGCGGGCGTCGCCGTCGAGCTTGGAGAGCACCACGCCGTCGAAGCCGACGCCGTCGCGGAATGCCTCGGCGGTGTTGACCGCGTCCTGACCGATCATCGCGTCGACGACGAAGAGGATCTCGTCGGGCGAGATCGCGTCCCGGATGTCGGCGGCCTGCTGCATCATCTCCTGGTCGATGCCCAGGCGGCCGGCGGTGTCGACGATGACGATGTCGTGGAGCTTGGACTTCGCGTAGTCGACGGAGTCCTTGGCGACCTTGACCGGGTCGCCGACGCCGTTGCCCGGCTCGGGCGCGTAGACCGCGACGCCGGCGCGCTCGGCGACGACGCTGAGCTGGTTGACGGCGTTGGGCCGCTGGAGGTCGGCGGCCACCAGCAGCGGGGAGTGGCCCTGGTCCTTGAGCCACTTGCCGAGCTTGCCCGCGAGGGTGGTCTTACCGGCACCCTGCAGACCGGCCAGCATGATCACGGTCGGCGGCTGCTTGGCGAAGCGCAGGCGCCGGGTCTCGCCGCCGAGGATGGTGACGAGTTCCTCGTTGACGATCTTGAGGACCTGCTGGGCGGGGTTGAGCGCCTTGGAGACCTCGGCGCCGAGGGCGCGCTCCTTGACGGCCTTGATGAAGGAACGGACGACGGGCAGGGCCACGTCCGCTTCAAGGAGCGCGATACGGATCTCGCGCGCCGTGGCGTCGATGTCCGCTTCGCTCAAGCGCCCCTTGCCGCGCAAGTTCTTGAAGGTCGCTGAGAGGCGATCGGAGAGAGTATCGAACACGGCGGCGTCGGTCCTCGGAGTCGATGGCTAGGGAATCGCCCTCAAGGGTATCCCGGCGGCACAAGTCGCCGGGGGTGTCGTCACCCACGCAGGGTCTGTTCCAGTTTGCCCGCCACCGTGACGGCCTCCTCCCCCGGCAGTGGGGCGCCTTCCGGCCCTGTGACGTAGAACGCGTCCACGGCGTTCGCGCCCAGGGTGCTCACATGCGCGCTGCGCACCCGCACGCCCGCGTCCTCCAGGGCGCGGCCGATGCGGAACAGCAGGCCGGGGGCGTCCTGGGCGCGCACCTCGATGACGGTGGCCAGGCGGGAGGCGGCGGGGGCGACGGTCACCCGGGGCGGGGGCGGGACGACGCCGCGGCGGCGCGGGTAGGCGGCGTCGCGTTCGGCGAGGCGGGCCGCGATGTCCAGGGTGCCGTCCAGGGCGCGCACCAGGTCGGAGCGGAGCCGGGCGGCCTGCGGCAGCGAGCCGTACTCGGCGGCGACCCGCCAGTCGAGCAGGAGCACCCGGCCGTCGACGCCGTCGGGGAGGGTGACGGCGCGCAGCTCGGCGGTGCGCACGGTCAGGCGGTGCATGGCGAGCACTCCGGCCACCGCGGGCAGCACGCCCGGCTGGTCGGGCACCGCGACGAGCAGCTCCACGCCGAGCGGCTCCGGCTCGCCGGGCTTCTCCTCCTCGCCGGGCTGCTCCGGCCCGGCGGGCTGCTCCGGCCCGGCGGGCTGCTCCGGCTGGGCCCTCAGGGCCAGCACGGGGCCGCCGGTGGCCGCCGCCTCCAGGGCCAGGCGTTCCTGCTCCGCGGTGGTCGCCGCGTCCCCGGGGTCGTCCGGCTCGTCCCCGGAGAGCAGCGCCGAGACGCGTTTGACCAGGTCGGTGACGAGCGTGGCGCGCCAGGAGGACCAGGCGGCCGGCCCGGTGGCCAGGGCGTCGGCCTCGGTGAGGGCATGCAGCAGCTCCAGGGTGCTCTGGGAGCCGACGGCGTCGGCGACCGCGCGGACGGTGGCCGGATCGTCGAGGTCGCGCCGGGTCGCGGTCTCCACCAGCAGCAGATGCCGGCGCACCAGGGTGGCGATCACCGCCACGTCGCGCTGGTCGAAGCCGATGCGGGCGGCCACGTCGCGGGCGATGGTCTCCCCCGCCACCGAGTGGTCGCCGGGCCAGCCCTTGCCGATGTCGTGCAGCAGCGCGGCGACAAGGAGCAGGTCGGGGCGGCTGACGCGGCGGGTGAGCGCGGAGGCGCGCACGGCGGTCTCGATCAGGTGCCGGTCGACGGTCCACAGGTGGACGGCGTTGCGCTGCGGGCGGCAGCGGACCCGTTCCCAGTCGGGCAGCAGGCGGCTGATCAGGCCCTCGGCCTCCAGCGCCTCCCACACCTCGATGGTGGGGCGGCCGGAGCCGAGCAGGGTGATCAGCTGCTCGCGGGCCTCGGCCGGCCAGGGCGTGGGCAGGGGGCGCACGGTGGCGGCGAGGCGCCGCACGGCGTGCAGGGAGAGCGGCAGCCCGGCCTGCGCGGCGGCGGCCGCGGCGCGCAGCGGCAGGACCGGGTCGCGTTCGGGGCGTGCGGTGCGGGCGAGCACCACCTCGCCCTCCTGCTCCACGACCCCCTCGGCGAGCGGGGACCGCTCGGGGACCGGCTTGCCGCCGCCGAACATGGCCCGCAGCCGGGGCCGTACGGCGCGCGAGCGCAGCACGCGGCCCACCTCGCGCCAGGTGACGTCGGAGGCGTAGGCGATGACGCGGGCCGCCTCGTAGACCTGGCGCAGCAGGGCGTCGGCGTCGAGCACGCCGAGTTCGGCGGCGACCTGGTCGTGCTCCTGGAGTGCCAGCCGGTCGGTGGCGCGGCCGGTGGTCAGATGCAGTGCGTCGCGGACGTCGAGGAGCCTGCGGCGGGCCTCGTCGAGGCCCTCGCGTGGGGCGTCGGCGAGCCACGAGGCGGCCACGGCGCGCAGCGCGGTGGCGTCGCGCAGCCCGCCGCGGGCCTCCTTGAGGTCGGGTTCCAGCAGGTACTGCAGCTCGCCCGCGCGCTCGGCGCGCTCGGCGCACAGTTCCCGCAGCTGGGGCAGGCGTTTGGGGGCCTGGTTGCGCCAGTCGGCGAGCACGGCGGTGCGCAGTGAGGTGGTCAGGCCCAGGTCTCCGGCGATGTGCCGGGCGTCCAGCAGGCCGAGCTGGACCTTGAGGTCGCCGCCGGCGGTCTTGCGGGCCTCGGCGGGGGTGCGCACCGAGTGGTCAAGGGCGAGGCCGAGGTCCCAGACGGGGTACCAGAGCCGGTCGGCGAGGGCGGCGACGCCCTTGGGGTCGCTGCCGTCGTGCAGCAGGAGCAGGTCGAGGTCGCTGCGCGGGGACAGCTCCGCGCGCCCGTAGCCGCCGACGGCGACCAGGGACACCCCGCGCGGCTGCGGCGCGCCCGCGGCGAACAGCCCGGTGAGCCACTGGTCGGTGAGGCCGGCGAGGGCGGCACGGCGCGGCGGCCCGGACCGCGCCCCCTCGGT
>NZ_BAAAIZ010000116.1:13695-23686 GCF_039526425.1 Streptomyces thermospinosisporus | reverse complement strand
GTAGCCGCCGGGTCCCGAGTCCTGTGTCTGGTTCGTCACGTTCGTACCCGCCACCCGGCGACTCCCGTCCTCGTGTGTCAGAGCGCGTCGGGGCCGCGCTCGCCGGTCCGGACCCGTACGGCCGTCTCGACCGGGACGGACCAGACCTTGCCGTCACCGATCTTTCCGGTGCGGGCCGCCTTGACGATCACCTCGATGAGCTGTTCGGCGTCGTCGTCCTCGACCAGCACCTCGATGCGGATCTTGGGCACCAGGTCGACGGTGTATTCGGCGCCCCGGTAGACCTCGGTGTGGCCGCGCTGGCGGCCGTAGCCGCTGGCCTCGGTGACGGTCAGACCGTGTACGCCGAAGGCCTGCAGGGCCTCCTTGATCTCGTCGAGCCGGTGCGGCTTCACGACGGCGGTGATGAGCTTCATGCGTCCACCTTCTTGGACTCGGCCGGGGCGACGGGGGCGGTGGCGGCGGTGCGGGCGCTGCCGCCGCCGGCACCGCTGAAGTCGTATGCGGTCTCGGCGTGCGCTGCCTGGTCGAGACCGGCGACCTCGTCGTCCTCGCTCGCCCGGAACCCGATGGTCTTCTGGATCAGGAAGGCGAGGACGAACGTCACCACGAAGGTGTAGCCCATGACGGAGACGGCACCGATGGCCTGCGAGACGAACTGGTCCCAGCCGCCGACCCCGTCGATGGCGAGGAAGCCGACCATCAGGGTGCCGATCACGCCGCCCACGAAGTGGACGCCGACGACGTCGAGCGAGTCGTCGTAGCCCAGCTTGTACTTGAGGCTGACGGCCCAGGAGCAGACCGCGCCGGCGACGACACCGATGAGCAGCGCGCCCAGCACGTTGACGTTGCCGCCCGCGGGGGTGATGGCGACCAGACCGGCGATGGCTCCGGAGCAGGCGCCGAGCGTGGTGAAGGCACCGTGGCGGATCCGCTCGTAGATGAGCCAGCCGAGCACCGCGGCGCCGGTGGCGACCTGCGTGTTCAGCGCCATGCTCGCCGCCGTGCCGTCGGCCGCGAGCTCGGAGCCCGCGTTGAAGCCGAACCAGCCGAACCACAGCAGTGCGGTGCCGAGCAGGACCAGCGGCAGGTTGTGCGGACGCATGGGGTCCTTCTTGAACCCGATCCGCTTGCCGACCACGAGGACCGCCGCCAGGGCGCCGATACCGGCGTTGATGTGGACCGCGGTACCGCCCGCGAAGTCGATGATCGCCGGGTCCAGCTCGGCGAGCCAGCCGCCGCCCCACACCCAGTGGGCGACCGGGAAGTAGACGCCCGTGACCCACAGAGCGATGAAAACCACCCACGAGCCGAACTTCACCCGGTCGGCGAGCGCACCGCTCATCAGGGCGGGGGTGAGGACGGCGAACAGCATCTGGAACAGCACGAAGGCGAAGACCGGGATGTCCCGGCCGGCGAAGTTCTCCATCACGCTGTCGCCGGTGATGCCGTCCAGGCCGAGCAGGTCGAGGTTGCCTACAAAGCCGCCGACGTCACCGCTGAACGCGAGCGAATATCCGTAGAGCACCCACAGGACGCTGACGACGCCCAGCGAGACGAAGGACATCATGAGCATGTTCAGCGTGCTCTTGGTGCGGACCATGCCCCCGTAGAAGAGGGCGAGGCCCGGCGTCATCAGCATGACCAGCGCGGCGCTGATCAGGACAAATGCGGTATCTCCAACATTCAAGGCCTGAGACTCCTTCTGGCGGAACGGCCCTGTGCGGATGCCTGGGGGCGGTGGGCCGGCTGTGCTCAGGAGATTGGCTCAGGCCGGTTTCACCCAGCGCGCAGAGATGTTTCCGCGATGTGACGAACGCCGTGACCGCGTTACGGCGAGGTGAAACCAGCTTCTGCGCGCGGCCCCGAGGACGCGGCCCGGGTCGGCCATTGGGGCTGTCCGATTCACGACCACGGGTGCGGGACCGTTCCGTTGGCCCCCGGAGCGCGTCCGGGTGGGGCCCGGGCAGGCAGGTGACCCCGGCGAGGGGGGCCGCGCGTGCACCGGCGGGCCCATCGGGGGGCCGGTCCATACTGGACGCGTTATGGACATCGTCATCCTTGCTGTAGTCATCGCCGTGGTCGTGCTCGGCGCGCTCGGCGGGCTCATCGTCGGCAGTCGGCGCAAGAAGAAGCTGCCTCCGCCGCCGCCCGCCACGCCCGACATCACCGCCCCTCCCGCCGAGCCGCATGTCGGCGACGAGGCCGAGACGCCGCGGGAGGAACCGCGGCGCACCATCGAGGAGGTTGATCTTCCGGACGTCGGCGGCGCTCCCGTCACCGTCGAGGAGCCGCCCGCCCCCGAGGCTCCGCCCATCGAGATCCCGGAGCCCACCGCCGGCCGGCTGGTCCGGCTGCGCGCCCGGCTCTCCCGTTCGCAGAACGCCCTCGGCAAGGGCCTGCTCACCCTGCTGTCCCGCGAGCACCTCGACGAGGACACCTGGGAGGAGATCGAGGACACCCTGCTCACCGCCGACGTCGGTGTGCAGCCGACGCAGGAGCTGGTCGAGCGGTTGCGGGAGCGGGTCAAGGTGCTGGGCACCCGCACTCCCGAGGAGCTGCGCGGCCTGCTGCGCGAGGAGCTGATCAAGCTGGTCGGTCCCGACATGGACCGCACCGTGCACACCGAGAACGAGGCCGGCGGCCCCGGCATCGTGATGGTCGTCGGCGTCAACGGCACCGGCAAGACCACCACCACCGGCAAGCTCGCCCGTGTCCTGGTGGCCGACGGCAACACCGTGGTCCTCGGCGCCGCCGACACCTTCCGCGCGGCCGCGGCCGACCAGCTGCAGACCTGGGGCGAGCGGGTGGGTGCCCACACCGTGCGCGGTCCCGAGGGCGGCGACCCGGCCTCCGTGGCGTTCGACGCGGTCAAGGAGGGCATCGAGATGTCCGCCGACGCCGTGCTCATCGACACCGCCGGCCGGCTGCACACCAAGACGGGCCTCATGGACGAGCTCGGCAAGGTCAAGCGGGTCGTGGAGAAGCACGCCCCGCTGGACGAGGTGCTGCTGGTGCTGGACGCCACCACCGGTCAGAACGGTCTGGTGCAGGCCCGGGTCTTCGCCGAGGTCGTCGACATCACCGGCATCGTGCTGACCAAGCTGGACGGCACCGCCAAGGGCGGCATCGTGATCTCGGTCCAGCGCGAGCTGGGCGTCCCGGTCAAGCTGGTCGGCCTCGGCGAGGGCGCCGACGACCTGGCCCCGTTCGAGCCGGAGGCCTTCGTGGACGCGCTCCTCGGGGACTGAGTCCTCCGAGGGCGGACTCCCGCCGAGCCCCACGGCCAACTCACAGCGAAGGAAGCGCCCGCTCCCGGATCTCCGGGACGGGCGCTTCGCTGTGCAACCGTGCCAAGAACGGCGCCGCTGCGGCAGGGGGCGTGCTACGCCCGCGACCGGTGGGCCACGTAGGCGAGGGTGCCCAGGAGGAGGCGGGCCTGCGGGGGGCGGGTGGCGGAGTCGAGGGCGGGCGGGCGCAGCCAGCGGACCGGGCCGAATCCGCCGCGGTCGGAGGGCGGGGCCGTGATGTACGAACCCAGGCCGAGGCCGCGCAGGTCGAGGGCGGCCGGGGCGTCCCAGCCCATGCGGTACAGCAGCTCGGGCAGCGCGTCGGCGGCGCCGGGGGCGACGAGGAACTGGGCGCGTCCGTCCGGGGTGGCGGCGACCGGTCCGACCGGCAGTCCCATGCGCTCCAGCCGGGCCAGGGCGTGCCGCCCGGCGGACTCCGCCACCTCCAGGACGTCGAAGGCCCGGCCGGCCGGAAGCATCAGCGAGGCCCCGGGGAACTCGGCCCACACGGCGGTCACCTCGTCCAGCGTCGCCCCGGCGGGGATCACCGGCGCGAAGTCCAGCGGATGCGCACCCGGTGCCCGGCAGTCCGTCCGGCCGCAGGAGCAGACCCCGGCGGTGGCGCGGGCGCCCGGCACCACGTCCCAGCCCCACAGCCCGGTGTACTCCGCCGCTGCGGTGCCGTCCGAGGGACGGCTCCGGCGGCGCGAGCCGGACCGGATGTCGCGGATGCCCCGACTGATGCCGATCGTGAAGCCCATACCCCCTCCAACGGGTCCGACACACCGGTGGTTACGCAGCGGACAGAGAATGTGACTCTCCGTTCGCGACTTCCCCGCGCCGCTCGGTTCAGTCGGCGCCTCGACGCGCCAGGGGTGGTGAGCCGGAGGCCGCGCGCCCCCGCTTGCGTCCCTGCATCCACTCCTGACTGTCCTATGTCAAGTGAATCGCGCGCCGGAGACCTTGAGTTCATACAAAGGGGTGGCGAATGGTGGCGATTACGCATTCGCCATGGCTGGACGGGTGATCGTGAGATTACGTTGAGTGCACGGCTTCTCGGGGCACATGCACTCGTGGGTATGCCGGAGGCAACTCGGGTTTCCGTTCGAAGGGTGACAACCGCCGGACGGGCGGCCCCGACAACCGGCATTCTGATAGGGCTTGGCGCACTCGGCGGCAAGTGGTCTTCAGGGATGGGGGCGTTCCAGTGAGCGGCAACGGCGGTGGCGGAGCGAGCGCTGCGAGTGCGGAGAAACGCCCGAACGAGCTTCTCACCTCGTGGTTCGTCCGCAGCGGCTGGTCCAAGGGCGAGCTCGCCCGTCAGGTCAACCGCAGAGCACGCCAGTTGGGCGCCAACCACATCTCCACCGACACCTCCCGCGTGCGCCGCTGGCTGGACGGGGAGAACCCGCGCGAGCCGATCCCCAGGATCCTGTCGGAGCTGTTCTCCGAGCGCTTCGGCGTGGTCGTCTCCGTGGAGGACCTGGGCCTGCGCAACACGCGCCCCTCACCCTCCGCGACCGGCGTGGACCTGCCGTGGACGGGCCCGCAGACCGTGGCCCTGCTCAGCGAGTTCTCGCGCAGCGACCTGATGCTGGCGCGGCGCGGCTTCCTCGGGAGCTCGCTCGCCCTCTCCGCGGGCCCGTCCCTCATCGAGCCCATGCAGCGCTGGCTCGTCCCCACGCCGTCCGCCCCGCAGCAGCACTCCGAGCCGGAGCCGGCCTCCTCCTCCGGCCGCGGGCGGGGACGGCTGTCCAAGCCGGAGCTGGACCTGCTGGAGACGACCACGGTGATGTTCCGGCAGTGGGACGCCCAGTGCGGCGGCGGTCTGCGCCGCAAGGCGGTCGTCGGCCAGCTGCACGAGGTGACCGACCTGCTCCAGGAGCCCCAGCCGGAGGCCACCACCCGCCGCCTGTTCAAGGTCGCCGCGGAACTGGCCGAGCTGGCCGGCTGGATGTCGTACGACGTGGGGCTGCAGCCCACCGCGCAGAAGTACTTCGTGCTCGCCCTGCACGCCGCCAAGGAGGCGGGCGACCGGCCGCTCGGCTCCTACATCCTGTCCAGCATGAGCCGCCAGATGATCCACCTCGGCCGCCCCGAGGACGCCCTGGAGCTCATCCATCTCGCCCAGTACGGCAGCCGCGACTGCGCCAGCCCGCGCACCCAGTCGATGCTGTATGCGATGGAGGCCCGCGCCTACGCCAACATGGGCCAGCCCGGCCGCTGCAAGCGCGCGGTGCGCATGGCCGAGGACACCTTCGCCGAGGCCGACGAGTGGGACGAGCCGGACCCCGACTGGATCAAGTTCTTCTCCGAGGCCGAGCTCTACGGGGAGAACTCCCATTCCTTCCGCGACCTCGCCTATGTGGCGGGCCGCAGCCCCACCTACGCCTCGCTGGCCGAGCCGCTGATGCAGCGGGCCGTGGAGCTGTTCGCCCGGGAGTCCGGCGAGCACCAGCGCAGCTACGCCCTCAACCTGATCGGCATGGCCACCGTGCATCTGCTGCAGCGCGAGCCGGAGCAGAGCGCGTCTCTGGCCACCGAGGCCATCAAGGCCGCCAAGAAGGTGCGTTCGGAACGCGTCAACACCCGCATCCGTAAGACCGTGGACAACGCGGTCCGCGATTTCGGGGGCGTCGCCGAGGTCGTCGACCTCACGGAACGGCTCGCGGCCGAGCTGCCCGAGACCGCCGAGGCCGTCTGAGGCCACCCGGAGCACTCGCCAGACCCCGGCCGCGGCCGGCCCTCCCGAACTGCCCGACTCGGCTCCCCCATGCCAGTCATTCGGAAGGCCGGCCGCGGTCGGCCGCCCCTGCTCGCCGGCACCCTGGCGATCTGACGGTACGTCAGCTACGGTTCGCTCCGTCACCGGCTCGGCGGCGGAGGGGGGACGAAGGGCATGCCCGTCACGGTCGTACGGTTCAATCTGGTCGCCCCCGGCGCGTCCCCGGCCGAGCTCTCCGCCCGCTACCGGGCCGCCCTGGAGATGGCGGTGTACGCGGACGACCGCGGGATCACCACGGTGCAGACGGAGGAGCACCACGGGGTGCCCGACAACTGGCTGCCCGCGCCCTTCGCCTTCGCGGGCGCCGTGCTCGGCGCGACGCGGCGCCTGACCGTCACCGTCTCCGCGATGATCGGCCCGCTGTACGACCCGCTGCGGCTGGCCGAGGAGATCGCGGTGCTGGATCTGCTCAGCGGCGGCCGGCTGGTCACCGTGGCCGGGATCGGCTACCGCCCGGAGGAGTACGAGCGCGCCGGGGTGGACTTCGCCGAGCGCGGCAGGCTCCAGGACCGGCTGCTGGACACGTTGCTGAAGGCCTGGACCGGAGAGGAGTTCACCTACCGCGGCCGCACGGTGCGCGTCACGCCGCGCCCGTACTCGGAGCCGCATCCCCCGCTGCTGGTGGGCGGCTCGTCACGGGCCGCCGCCCGCCGCGCCGCCCGGTTCGGGCTGCCGTTCTTCCCCAGCGCGCATCTGCCGGAGCTGGAGGCGTACTACAAGGCGAGGCTCGCGGAGTACGGCACCAGCGGCTGGATGATGATGCCGTCCGCCGCGACGTCGCTGCTGCATCTCGCGGAGGACCCCGAGCAGGCATGGGCGCGCCACGGGAGGCACTTCCTGCACGAGGCGCGGACCTACGCCTCCTGGCAGCCGGCCGGGGCCCGCTCGGCGGTGCGATCGGCCGCGGCGACGGTGGAGGAACTGCGCGCGGAGGGTGTGTACCGGATCGTCACGCCCGAGGAGTGTTTGGCACTGGAGCGCGGGACCTGTGTGCTGCATCCGCTGGCGGGCGGGATGCCGGTGGACGAGGGGTGGCGGAGCCTGCAGCTGTTCGCCGAGCGGGTCCTGCCACGGCTGGGGGAATGACCCCATGTCTGACCAGTGGCCCTGCGGACAGGGCACCGCCCCGGCGGGCGGACCCGGCCGGGGCGGTGGTGGGGGGTGCGAGGAGTGGGGGCAGCGGGGACTGGAGCCCTCCTCCTCGGGTCGTGCGGCGGGCCGTCAGCCCATCTCCTCCAGCGCCTTGCCCTTGGTCTCCTTGACGAACTTCAGGACGAACGGGATGGAGAGCGCGGCGAACGCCGTGTAGATCACGTAGGTGACGGACAGGTTCCAGTCGGCCAGCGACGGGAAGCTCGCGGTGATGGCCCAGTTGGCGATCCACTGCGCGGCGGCGGCGACGCCGAGCGCGGCGGCGCGGATCCGGTTGGGGAACATCTCGCCGAGCATGACCCAGACGACCACGCCCCACGACAGGGCGAAGAAGAGCACGAACACATGGGCGGCGATCAGGGCGATCCAGCCCTGGGTCTCCGGGAGCTTGCCGCCGACCAGGTCGAAGGAGAACGCCCAGGCCTCCAGGGCGAGGCCGATCACCATGCCGACGGAGCCGATGATCGCCAGCGGCCTGCGGCCGATCCGGTCCACGAAGATCATCGCGATCACGGTGCCGACGATGTTGATGATCGACGTGGTGAACGAGTAGAAGAACGAGTCCGTCGGGTCGACGCCGACCGACTGCCACAGCGTCGAGGAGTAGTAGAACGCGACGTTGATGCCGACGAACTGCTGGAAGACCGACAGGCCGATACCGACCCAGACGATCGGCTTGAAGAAGAAGCTGCCGCCGAGCAGGTCCTTGAAGCTGGACTTCTCCTCGCGGCGCATGCCGGTCTCGATCTCGGTGACGCGGGCGTCGAGGTCGATCTCGGTGCCCTCGACCTCGGCGAGGATCTCCCGGGCGCGCTCGCGCTTGCCGACGGAGATCAGGTAGCGGGGCGACTCGGGGATGGCGAAGGAGAGCAGGCCGTACAGGACGGCCGGGATCACCATGACGCCGAGCATCAGCTGCCAGGCCTCCAGGCCGAGCAGCTCACCGCGCTGGTCGCCGTCGGCGGCGTTCAGGATGCCCCAGTTGACCAGCTGGGAGACGGCGATGCCGACGACGATCGCGGCCTGCTGGAAGGAGCCGAGACGGCCGCGGTAGGCGGGCGGGGCGACCTCGGCGATGTAGGCGGGGCCGATGACGGAGGCCATGCCGATGGCGAAGCCGCCGACCACGCGCCAGAAGGCGAGGTCGTAGAGCGTGAAGGGCAGGGCGGAGCCGACGGCGCTGACCGTGAACAGCACGGCGGCGATCTGCATGCACCGGATGCGGCCGATGCGGTCGGCTGTCCGCCCGGCGGTCGCCGCGCCGACGGCGCAGCCGATCAGGGCGATGGCGATGACCTGGGCGAGGGCGGCGGAGCCGATGTCGTACCGGTCCCGGACGGCCTCGACCGCACCGTTGATCACGGAGCTGTCGTAGCCGAAGAGGAAGCCGCCCATGGCAGCCGCCGCCGCGATGAAGATGACGTGCCCGAGGTGATCGGGCTGAGCCTGGGCGGCGCCTGTCGCCCGGGTCTGCGCTGTGCTGGTCACGGGTCCACCTGACTGCCTGAATGTAAAAGCAACGTTGCAGAGACTATGCGTTCAACTTTTGAAGTCAATACCGCAGCGGGAGGCGGAAATGTGAGCAAGAAGACAGGCGGATGATGGCACTCCGCTAAGGATGTGTTCGGAACTTGAAGATCCTGCGCCGTTCTAGCGCAGGCGCTGGCTGATGACCTTGGAGACGCCGTCGCCCTGCATGGAGACGCCGTAGAGCGCGTCGGCGACCTCCATGGTGCGCTTCTGGTGCGTGATCACGATCAGCTGCGAGGTCTCCTGCAGCTCCTGCATGATCCGGATCAGCCGCTGCAGGTTGGTGTCGTCGAGCGCCGCCTCGACCTCGTCCATGACGTAGAACGGGCTGGGGCGCGCCTTGAAGATCGACACCAGCAGGGCGACGGCGGTCAGCGACCGCTCGCCGCCGGAGAGCAGGCTGAGCCGCTTGACCTTCTTGCCCGGCGGACGCGCCTCCACGTCCACGCCCGTGGTGAGCATGTTGTCGGGGTCGGTCAGCACCAGGCGCCCCTCACCGCCCGGGAAGAGCCGGGAGAACACCCCTTCGAACTCCCGCGCGGTGTCCCGGAAGGCCTCGGTGAAGACCTGCTCGACGCGTTCGTCGACCTCCTTGACCACCTGGAGCAGGTCCGCGCGGGTCTTCTTCAGGTCCTCCAGCTGCTCGCTGAGGAACTGATGCCGTTCCTCCAGCGCCGCGAACTCCTCCAGGGCGAGCGGGTTCACCTTGCCGAGCTGCTGATAGGCACGCTCGGCCGCCTTCAGGCGCTTCTCCTGCTCGGCCCGGACGAACGGGCGGGGCTGGTTGCGCGGGTGCTCCGGGTCCTCCGGCAGCTGCTCCCCCTCGGCGGGGGGCGAGGGCGGCACCAGCTGATGCGGGCCGTACTCCTCGACCAGCACGGCCGGTTCGACACCCAGTTCCTCCAGCGCCTTGGTCTCCAGCTGTTCGATCCGCAGCCGCTTCTCGGCGCCGAGTACCTCCCCGCGGTGCACGGAATCCGTCAACTTGTCGAGTTCCGCCTTGAGATCGCGCCCCTCGGTCCGGGCGCGGGCGAGTTCCTGCTCACGCTGGGCCTTGGCGGCCTCGGCTGCGGCCCGCTCCTCCTCGGCGCGGGCGAGGGAGACCTCCACGTGCGCCAGGAGCTGCCGGGCGCCGGAGGCGACCGCCTCGGCCACCGCGGCCTCGTGGCGCAGCCGGGCCCGGCGCTGCTCGGCCCGGGCGCGCGCCTCGCGCTCCGCGCGGGCGGCCCGGTCG
>NZ_BAAAIZ010000116.1:0-13666 GCF_039526425.1 Streptomyces thermospinosisporus | reverse complement strand
GAGGGAGTCGGCGCGCCCGGCGAGCGCCTTGACGCGCTCCTCGTGGGTGCGCAGCTGGAGGCGGGCCTCCATCTCGGTCTGCCGGGCGTTGGCCCCGTCCGCCGCGAGCCGGTCGCGCCGGGAGGTGTCGGGCTCCTCCTCGATCGGCATCTCCTCGGCGACGGCGAGGCGTTCGGCGAGCTCCTCGACCTCGGCCAGGGCCTTGTCCAGGGCCTCCTGGGCGCGGGCGGCCGCTGCGGCGGAGCGTTCCGCCTCGCCCGCTGCGCCACGGGCCTGGCCGGCGAGACGGCCGAGCTGCTGCGCCACGGCCGACTTCTCCCGGTCGGCGGCACGGCGGCGTTCGCCGAGCTCCTCGACCTCGGCGGCCGCCTCCGCCCGCCGCTCGGCCGCCGCCTGCTGCTCCCGCGCGAGCTCCTCGCACCTGACGGCCAGCTTCTCCAGCTCGGCGGCGGCCTCGTCCACGGAGGCCTGCACCTCCAGCAGGCTGGGGGCGCCGGCGGAGCCGCCCTGGGCGAAGTGGGCGCCCAGCAGGTCGCCCTCGGCGGTGACGGCGGTGAGGTGCGGGTGGCGGTAGACCAGGTCCTCGGCGTCCTCGAGGGTGCCGACCACGACGATGTCCCGCAGCAGGCGGTGGACGGCGGGCATCAGGTCGGCGGGGCCGCTGACCAGGCGCGCGGCCGGCCGGGCGGTGGCGGGGAGCCCCTCGGGGGCCGTTGTGCCGTGATCCGCCCCCGCCGGGTGGGTCTCCGAGGGCTCCTTCGCGACGAGCAAGGCCGCGCGGCCGCCGTCCTGCTTGCGCAGCAGGCGGATGGCGTCGGCCGCCGCCGACGGCGAGGTGACCGCCAGAGCGTCCGCCGCCGCACCGAAGGCGGCGGCCAGCGGGACCTCGTAGCCCGGGGTGACGGTCAGCAGTTCCGCGGCGGGGCCCAGCAGGCCGGTGAGGCGGTCCTTCGCCTGCAGCAGCGCCCCGGTGCCGTCCTTGCGGCGCAGCCCCATGGCCAGCGCCTCGTGGCGGGCCTGGGTGGCGGCGCGCCGGCGTTCGGCGTCGCCGAGCGCCTCCCGGGCCGCGGTCAGGGCCGCCTCGGCCTCGGCGAGGCGCTGCTTGGCCGCCTCGTGCTGCTCGGCGAGTTCCGCGTCGCCCGCGTCGAGGCCGTCGACCTCGGCCTTGAGCGCCTCGTACTCCTCCTGGGCGGCGACGGCCCGCTCCTGGGCCTCGTCGCGGGCGGCGGCCAGGCGTTCGATCTCGGCCTGGGCCGCCGCGGCACGGGAACGGGCGGCGCCGACCTGGCCCTTGAGCCGGGCGAGACCCTCGCGGCGGTCGGCGATGGCCCGGGCGGCGTCCTTCAGACGCCGCTCCTCCTGGGCGAGCTCGCGCTCCAGTTCGGCGCGGTGGGCGACCGTGTCCTCCAGGGCGCGTTCGGCCGCCTCGAGGGCCGCCTCCAGCTCGGCCTCCTGCTCGCGGATGCGGGCGGCCTCGCGCTCCAGCTCCTCCGGATCACGGCCGCGCCGCTCCTCGGGGGGTGCGGAGGTGGCGCTCTTGACCCGGGCGTCGGCCAGCGAGATCGTGCCGCGCACGCGTTCGGCGAGCCGGGACAGCTCGTACCAGGTCTGCTGGGCGTTCTGCAGCCGCGGGGTGAGGCGGCGCACCTCGTCCTCCAGCAGGGCCTCGCGCCGCAGCGCCTTCTTCAGCTCCTGCTCGGTGGCTTCCTTGCGCTCCTTCAGGGCCGCCTCGTCGGCGATCTCCGCCTTGAGCGCCTCGCGCAGCCGTACCAGGTCGTCGGCGAGCAGGCGCAGGCGGGCGTCGCGCAGGTCGGCCTGGATGACGGCGGCCTTGCGGGCGACGGCGGCCTGGCGGCCGAGCGGCTTGAGCTGGCGGCGCAGCTCGTCGGTGAGGTCCTGGACGCGCGCCAGGTTGGCCTGCATCGCGTCCAGCTTGCGCAGCGCCTTCTCCTTGCGCTTGCGGTGCTTGAGGACGCCGGCCGCCTCCTCGATGAAGGCGCGGCGGCCCATCGGGTCGGCGTGCAGCACGGAGTCGAGCTGGCCCTGGCCGACGATGACGTGCATCTCGCGGCCGATGCCGGAGTCGGAGAGCAGCTCCTGGATGTCAAGGAGCCGGCAGGTGTCGCCGTTGATCTGGTACTCGCTGCCGCCGTTGCGGAACATGATCCGCGTGATGGTGACCTCGGAGTAGTCGATGGGCAGCGCGCCGTCGGAGTTGTCGATGGTGAGGGACACCTCGGCCCGGCCCAGCGGGGGGCGGCCGGTGGTGCCGGCGAAGATGACGTCCTCCATCTTGCCGCCGCGCAGCGACTTGGCGCCCTGCTCGCCCATCACCCAGCTGAGCGCGTCCACGACGTTGGACTTGCCCGAGCCGTTCGGTCCGACGACGCACGTGATGCCCGGCTCGAACCGGAGCGTGGTCGCCGAGGCGAACGACTTGAAGCCGCGGAGGGTCAGGGCCTTGAGGTGCACGCCGCCGGACTCTACCCGGCGCCGAAGTCTCACTCCATGAACGCGCGGTTTCACCGGTGAACGTCCAGGGCAGACCAGACGTTGAAGAGGGTGAAAGGATGCGCGGGACAACCAGGTCGCGGGTGCGGGCGGCGGGGGCTACCGAGGGCTCGGGAGGCAAGAAAGAAGGGACGCCGGGGCGTCCCTTGCACTTCTGAACAGCGTGGCGGTTGTGACGGGCGACCCGATCACTGTGCCGATGTGAAGCGGTGCGGTGATCAGGTGAGCGCAGGCTCCGCCTGGTTCGCGTCAACGCTCTCCACGATCCTGTCGTGAGAAGCGGCAGCCGTCAGTGCGTCGTTCTCGGCCTGGATGCGTACGAGCTCGGATTCCAGGTCCTGGACGCGCTGCTGGAGCCGTCGCATCTCGGCGAGGAGTCGAGGGTCGGAGCCGCCGACGTAACCGAGAAGCGCCTTTGCCATGATGGATGGTCCTCCACAATGAGTGACCGACCGATGCGGTGTGGGTCGTGAGGGATTCGCACCCGCGGTTGCTTGACAGGCCTGGAGTTGTGCTGCCGTTCAGCCATGCCAAACAGCTAAGGTGCGCGGGGCTTTCAGCGTCTCACCAAAAAGTTTGACGGTCAACACGATCACGCCCCGTATTGGCGGACAACCGGGTGCGCACGGCCGTGATCGGCGGCGCCGCGACTCCTGCGGGTCCTCGGGGCGTGGCGATCATCTTGGCGGCCGGAGCCGCCCGGGGCAAGCCCTCCTCGGCGGTCACCAGGACTTTTCCGCGGTGCGGAGCCGGCGTGAAGGTCCCGCGGCCCTCACCGGACCCCCTTCGGGCCCGCGGGATCAGCGGATGGCGAAGCCGTCGTAGCCGCCGCGAGGTGTGTCCCAGATCTCTGTGACTCCCTCCACGCGCCCGGGCGTGTCGCCGGTCTGGAGCCAGGCGAGGAGGCGCTCACAGCGATCACGGGAGCCCTCGGCGACCACTTGGACGCGCCCGTCCCCCAGGTTGAGGGCGAAACCCCTCAGGGCGCCGATCTCCAGTGCCTTGGCGCGCGTGTACCAGCGGAAACCCACTCCTTGGACGTGGCCGCGCACCCAGGCAACCAGTCGCACATCCTCGCTCATGTCTGCAACCTAACCGGACAATGTCACACCGGGCACTCCGTCCCCTCGCGTCATGCGGTACCGTCCCGACCCAATGAATCTCATATGAAACTCACTCGATCGTGTGAGTTTTGTGTCGATCGCGAGGACGAGCGACCACAAGGACGAGGAAGGCCAGAACATGGGACGCCACCGACGCTCCGACGCCGGCCGCGCCGCCACGGGCCGCGCCACGGGGGTCACTCATCACGACGGCATGCCGGACGGCGGCTACGACCCGCTGACCGCCCTGCCGGACGAGTCGGCGCCCACGATGGGCATCGCGCCGTACCTGAACCCGGAGGCGTACGCCGAGACGTACGCGAAGAGCGACGCCTATCTCTTCGCCACGGACGACGGATCCCAGGGCGCCGGGGGCGAAGCCGCCACGGCCGTCCTGACCGGCGAGGACTTCCCGCCCGACTTCGCCCCTCACACCGGCCTCAGGCAGGGCGCCTTCACCGGCGACGCCCCCGCGGCGGACGGATTCCGCAGCGCCGGCCTCGCGGGGCACGGCTTCCCCGCAGCCGACGGCTACCCGGACGCCGGCCTCGGCACCGGCACCGGCCTCGGCACCGGCACCGGCCTCGGCACCGGCAACAGCCTGCCGACGGGCGGCTACACAGGTGACGCCTACCCGTGGGCCGGCCTCGCGGCCTCCGGCAATCTTCCCGGGCACGGCTTCCCCGGAGACACCTACGCGTACGGCCAGTCCGCCGCCACCGAGGTGCTGGATCTCGGCAGCCTCGACGACGGGGGCTGGGCCAGCAGCATCTCGGCCACGGGCCTGTCGGACACCGGCCGCTCCCGGCCCGGCCGCTCCAAGAGCAGCTTCACCAACCGGGACTTCACCGGCGGCGCCTTCCGCAGCACGCCCCTGAGAGACGAGGGGTACTCGCCCGACGGCGGCACCTCGCGCGGCAGCGCCCACCGGCGCCGCAAGAAGAAGTCCCCGGCGCCCGTGCGCAGCGGTCTGCTCGGCGTCTCCGCCGCGGTCGCGTTCGGCACGGTGGCGGTCGCCACGGGCGCCGTGCCGGGGCTGGAGAACTACAAGCTCGGCGGCGACAGCGCGCCCAGCGACAGCGTCCAGGCGGGCGGCGCGCCCACCAACGCCCCCAGCGAGCAGGGTGGTGCGTCCGGCGGCAGCCTGGAGACCCCGGGCCGTGAGGCGGGCAGCCAGGCGAGCCGCGACGGGCAGCGCTCCACCTCCCCGGCCCCGGCCCCGTCCACCTCCGAGACGGCGCCGCCCGAGGCGCCGGAGAAGGAGGACCGCGCCGAGACGCCGGAGAAGAAGCCGGAGACGGAGGAGGCGGCCGGCGAGACGGCGGCCCCCGACAAGCCGGGCAACTCCGAGCGCGGGGCGCAGAAGGGCGCCGCCTCGGCGTCGGAGAACGCGGCCGCCGCGCAGGTCCTCGCACTGGTCAACCAGGAGCGGGTCAAGGCGGGCTGCCGCCCGCTCACCCCGAGCAAGGAGCTGGCGGGCCTCGCCGCCGCGTTCAGCGAGGACATGGCCAAGCGGGGCTTCTTCGACCACACCGACCCCGACGGCGCCACCCCGTGGGACCGTGCGGAGCGGGCCGGCATAACCGACCTGGGCGGCGAGAACATAGCCCGCGGCCAGGCCGACGCCGCCTCCGTGATGCAGGCCTGGATGGACAGCCCCGGCCACCGGGCGAACATCCTCAACTGCGACTTCAAGACCCTTGGCGTCGGCGTCCACTTCGGCCCGGGCGGGCCTTGGTGGACCCAGAACTTCGGCTACTGAGCCGCCCGCAGGTCAAAGGCCTGCTCCAGCCCCCTGAGCCGTCCCCGGACCGTCTTCCGCCGCCTCCTCGTCCTGGACGATGCGGTCTACGGCGGCCCGGGTCCGGGTCTGACGGTGACATCGCTGCCACGACGGTTTCCAAGACCGTTCTGGCTCAGGGCCTGAGCTTGTCGTCCTGCGGATCGAAGCAGACCAACCCCATGGACTGCGCCAGGGACGCTGCGTAGGAGGAAGCTTCCTCGGCCATGCTGTAGCGCATCGGGAAGTAGATCAGTGGGCCGCCGGCCTCACCGATCAAGGGGCCGGTCGACCAGGGGGAGGTGTCGTCCTCGTCCTCGGTCAAGTCGCACCAGCGCTCGAGGAGCCCGGCGACGTAGGCCGCGATGCGTTCGGTCGGCGGGTGGTCGGTATCCGAGCCGATGTAGCGGGAGTAGAGGTCTTCGAAGATCCGGCCGGCGGTCTCGTCGTCCGCCGGTCTTTCGCCTTCCCAGACGGCCAGGTCGTAGCTCATGCCCGGGAGACTCTCACGCGGCACCGACACCCCTGCCGAGAGGACCTGGGACCGGTCCCAGCGGGCGCAGGAGGGCGTACAGGCGCCGGCTGAGGCCGCGGCCCCGAGTGGGTCCCAGGGGCCGTACGGGGGCTGTCAGGGGCGTCGGAGGGTGCTCGACGGCCGACCCGCGTCCACCCGCTCACACCCGCTCACAGAAGTCAGCGAGCCGTCACCCCCCGCACCAGGCGTGGAGGGCGCTGGCACTTGGGGCAGTAGTAACTGGAGCGGTTCATCCAGGGGCGGCGGCGGATGGGGGTGCCGCAGCGGCGGCAGGGGAGGTTCTCGCGGCCGTAGGCGTCCAGGGAGCGGTCGAAGTAGCCGGACTCGCCGTTGACGTTGACGTAGAGGCTGTCGAAGCTGGTGCCGCCGACGGACAGGGCAGCGTTCATGACGTCCCGGACGTGGCCCAGCAGGAGCAGGGTGCGCGGGCGGGTGAAGCCGGTCGTGGGGCGGTCGTAGTGGATGCGGGCGCGCCACAGCGCCTCGTCGGCGTAGATGTTGCCGACGCCGCTGATCAGGGACTGGTCGAGCAGGGCCCGCTTGATGGTGGTGCGCTTGCGGCGCAGGGCCTGGTGGAAGGCCTCCTCGTCGAAGAGCGGGTCGAGCGGGTCGCGGGCGATGTGCGCGATGATGTCGGGCAGGCCCTCGGGCGTGGTGTCGTGCAGCGACAGGCCGCCGAAGGTGCGCTGGTCGACGAAGCGGAGCTCGGTGTCCCGGGCGTCGGTGAAGCGGATGCGGATGCGCAGGTGCTTCTCGTCCGGCGCGGAGTGCGGCTGGACCAGCAGCTGTCCGCTCATGCCCAGGTGGGCCAGGATCGCCTGGCCGGTGTCCTCCAGGGGCAGCCACAGGTACTTGCCGCGGCGGCTGGGGGTGCCGATGCGGTGGCCCTTGAGGCGGTGCGCGAAGTCGTCGGCACCGGCGAGGTGGCGGCGCACGGCGCGCGGATGGAGCACCTCGGCGTCGGCGACGGTCCGGTGGGCGACCCAGCGTTCGAGTCCGCGCCGTACGACCTCGACCTCGGGCAGCTCGGGCATGGTGTCGTCCCCTCCGGTGGTGTCCGGCCCCTGCGTGCGGGCCGGTGTACGACCCGAGCGCCCGCCCCGGTCGTGGGGGCGGGCGCTCGGATGTGACAGCTCGGTCGGCTCGGGCAGGCGTGCGGTGTGCTGCCCGGCGGGCGGTGTGTGCTGCCCGTCAGGCGGAGGCCGACGGCGCGTCGGCGTTCTGCTGCTGCCCGGCGGCCTTGGCCTCGGCGGCCCTGACGGCCGCCTCGGCCTCCGCCGCCGCCTTGGCGCGCTCGTCCGCCGCGGCCCGGATGGACCGCCAGGCGGACTCGGCGGCCTGCTGCTCCGCCTCCTTCTTGCTGCGGCCGGTGCCGGTGCCGTACGAGACGCCTCCGACGCGGGCGGCAGCAGTGAAGGTCTTCTCGTGGTCGGGGCCGGTCTCCGTGACCAGGTACTCGGGGACGCCGAGCCCCTCGGTCGCGGTGAGCTCCTGGAGCGATGTCTTCCAGTCCAGGCCGGCGCCGAGGTTGGAGGACTTCTCGATCAGCGGGTCGAACAGGCGGTGCACCAGCTCCGCCGCCGCGTCGAGCCCCTTGTCGAGGTAGACCGCGCCGATCACCGCTTCGAGCGTGTCGGCGAGGATGGAGGCCTTGTCCCGGCCGCCCGTGCCTTCTTCACCGCGGCCCAGCCGGATGAAGGAACCCAGGTCGAGGCTGCGCCCCACGTCCGCCAGCGCACGCGAGTTGACCACCGCGGCCCGCAGCTTGGCCAGCTGACCCTCGGGCAGGTCCGGGTGGGTGCGGTACAGCGTGTCCGTGACCACGAGACCGAGCACGGAGTCCCCGAGGAACTCCAGCCGCTCGTTGGTCGGCAGACCGCCGTTCTCGTACGCGTAGGAACGGTGGGTCAGCGCACGTACCAGAAGGGCGGACTCGACCTGGTAGCCGAGCCGCCCTTCCAGAAGCGTGTGGGACGAGGCCTGGTTGTCCGCTGAGTTCTTCTTCGGCGTGGACACAGTGCCTCTCACCAGCCGCTCAGACCTCGAGGACCTGGCGCTTGTTGTAGGTGCCGCAAGACGGGCACGCGATGTGCTGCTGCTTGGGCTCGTGGCAGCGCTCGCACGCAACCAGGGTGGGGACCGCAGCCTTCCACTGCGACCGGCGGTGGCGCGTGTTGCTGCGCGACATCTTCCGCTTCGGAACAGCCACGGCTACTTCTCCTGCTTCTCGTCGACGCCCGGTTCGGCGCCGCTCATCTCGTCCTTCTCGCCGGCCTTCATGGTGTCGGCGAGTCCCTGCAATGCCGCCCAACGGATGTCGACGGCGTCGTGGTGGTGGTCCGGGTCGTCGTTCAGGTTGACTCCGCACTCGGAGCACAGACCTGCACAGTCCTCCCGGCACACCGGCTGCATCGGCAGTGCGAGCACCACCGCATCGCGCAGCACGGTCTCGAGGTCGATCAGACCGTCCTCGACAAAGAGCCTGTCCTCGTCGTCCTCGGCGTCGTCGGCCGGTTCCGTGATCACACGGCCCCGGTCGTCGGCGTCAGGGTACGAGAACATCTCCTGGAAGTCCGCGTCGGGCCGCAGCTCGACGGGCTCCAGACACCTTACGCACTCCCCCTCGGCCTTCGCACGGGCGGTGCCGGTGACGAGCACACCTTCCATGACGGACTCGAGGCGGAGCTCCAGCTCCAGCGGGGCGCCTTCCGGTACTCCGATGACTCCCTTGATACCGAAGTCCTTGGGAGCGTCGACCGTGCGGGTCAGGCGCTGCAGCGCACCAGGCCGCCGCCCCAGCTCGTGTGTGTCGAGCACGAGAGGGTTGCGGTGGTCGAGGCGGGCGTTCAGGGCCATTCCTGCTTTCGGTCTTCGAGCTGAGGGAGTGCTGCCGCGCGGAGTTCCGGGGCAGCGTTGATCGCGGGCATACGCGCGACCGAAGAGCCAGGATACTGGACCTTCCGCTCTCGGCCCAATCGGCCCTCGCCGGGGCCCGCGATGCGCCCGACGACCGGCCGGCCGGCTGCTACAGGCCCCGCTCGCGCTCGTAGGCCCGCAGCTGCTCGGGGGTGATCATGCTGGTGTCGAAGAGGCTGGTCTCGTCGAGGGTGTAGCCCTGCTGCGGGCCGTGCCCGTGCCCGGTCTGCTGGGCGTGGCTCTGGCCGGCGGCCTGGTTCGGATCGTACGGCTGCTGCTGCCCGTTGGGGTCGTACGCCTGCTGCTGCCCGGCGTCGTAGCCCTGGTAGGCGTACGGGTCGGCCTGCTGGTAGCCGTAGGCGTCCTGCCCGCCGTAGGGCTGCTGCTGGTAGCCGGCGTAGGGGTCCGCCTGCTGCTGGTAGCCGTAGGCCGGCTCCGGCTGCTGCTGGGTCTGCGGCCGGGCGTAGTCCTGGCGCTGCTGCGGGACGGGCTGGGCGGGCGGGCTCTGCTGCCCGGCCACGGAGGCCAGGTCGGCGAGGTAGTCGGCGTCACTGGAGTGCTGGACGCTCGTGGAGTCGCCGGCGAGGGCGCCCAGGTCGTCGGTGGCGATCCTGCCGTGCAGCTTCTGACGGCCGCGGCCCACCGCCTCCAGGGTCTTGGCCAGGACCGCCTCGAAGGCGCCCAGCTTGGCGTCCACGTACTCGTCGGCGGTGCGGCGCAGGGTCTCCGGGTCGTGGCTGCGCTCGGGGGCGTCCTCGTCCTCGTAGCCCTGCTCGTCGAGGCCGGGGCCGGTGCCCAGCAGCTTCTCGCGGCCGCGGCCGACCGAGCCGATGGTCTTGGTGAGGACGACCTCGAAGTTGGCGAGCTTGGAGTCGACGTAGTCGTCGGCCTCGGCACGGATCTCCTCGGCCTCCTTGCGGGCCTCGGCGAGGATCCGGTCGGCTTCCGCCTGCGAGCGGCGGGCGATCTCGGTCTCGGAGATCAGCTTGCTGCGCTCGGCGTGCGCGGACTGGATGATCCGCTCGGCCTCCTGGCGGGCCTGCTCGACCATCTGCTCCCGGTCGCCGATGACCTCCCGCGCCTGGGCGAGGGAGTCGGGCAGGGCCGCGCGCACCTCCTCCAGCATCGAGAGCAGTTCGGCGCGGTTGACCACGCACGAGGCCGACATGGGCATCGACCGGGCCCCGGAGACCGCGGCGACGATCTCGTCGAGCTTCTTCTGCACGTCCACCTGTGCTCGCCACTCTCTACAGCTGTGTTGGAGACGGACGGGACGAACTGTAGTCCCGGGCGGGCCGGTCAGTCCTTGCGCAGGCGCCGGGTGAGTGCGTCATGGACGGCCGGCGGCACCAGGTGCGAGACGTCGCCGCCCCAGGCCGCGACCTCCTTGACCAGGGAGGAGGAAAGGAAGCTGTAGGTGGGGTTGGTGGGGACGAAGAGGGTCTCGACGCCGGTGAGGCCGTTGTTCATCTGGGCCATCTGCAGCTCGTAGTCGAAGTCGCTGACGGCGCGCAGGCCCTTGACGATGGCGGGGATGTCCCGCTCCTTGCAGAAGTCGACGAGCAGGCCATGGAACGCCTCGACGCGGACGTTGGCGTACTCGGAGGTGACCTGGCGGATGAGATCGATGCGCTCGTCGATCTCGAACAGGCCCTTCTTCGACTTGTTGATCATCACCGCGACGTAGACCTCGTCGTACAGCCTGGAAGCGCGGGAGATGATGTCGAGGTGTCCGTTGGTGATCGGGTCGAACGACCCGGGGCATACGGCGCGGCGCACTTGTTTTCCCTCGCTCTCCGGTCCGGTCATCGTGCGTCTTCGCACGTAGAGGCGGCGCGACCGTACCAAAACGTTCCCTCGCCGTAGCGGCGGGACCGGATGGCGTCGAAGCCTGGCGGCCAGGCGAATTCTCCGCCTCTGGTGCTGCGCTCCACGGTGACGAGCGCTTGCTTATGGAGCCAGCCCTCCGAGCGGAGTGTGAGCAGAATCTCGCGAAGATCGTCGTCCGTGACCGCGTACGGGGGGTCGAGGAAGACGACGTCGTACGGCTGGGCCGGGGGCGTCTTGATGATCTGCTCGGCCTTGCCGTGGCGCACCTCGGCGCCGGGCAGGCCGAGGCTCTTCGCGTTCTCGCGGACGACGCGGGCCGCCCGGGTGTCGGCCTCGACGAGCAGCACATGGCCGGCGCCGCGGGAGAGCGCCTCCAGGCCGACGGCTCCGGAGCCGGCGTACAGGTCGAGGACGCGCTCGCCGTCCAGAGGGCCGCCCAGCAGGGACTGCCAGGTGGAGAAGAGACCTTCGCGCGCTCGGTCGGAGGTGGGGCGGGTGCCGGTGCCCGGGGGCACGGCGATTCGACGTCCGCCGGCGGCGCCGGCGATCACGCGGGTCATCTCTGGTCCTCGAATCGGGGGTGGGTACACGTCCAGTCTGGCAGTTCAGCCAGTCTGGCAGTTCAGCCCTTCTCAGCCCTTCTCAGCCCTTTTCCAAGTACTGCTCCCGCTCCTCGTCGAGGAGGGCATGGAGGGCCGTGCGCAGGGCGGGCAGCCGCTCCAGCTCCGGGTCCGCGGCGACGATCCGGGTGGCCTCCTGCCGGGCCTCGGCGATGATCTCCTCGTCCTCGATGACGGCGAGCATGCGCAGGCTGGAGCGGGTGCCGGACTGGGCCTGGCCGAGGACGTCGCCCTCGCGGCGCTGCTCGAGGTCGATGCGGGAGAGCTCGAAGCCGTCGAGCGTGGAGGCGACGGCGTTCAGGCGCTGCCGGGCGGCGCTCGCCTCGGGCATCTCGGTGACCAGCAGGCACAGGCCGGGGGCGGAGCCGCGGCCGACGCGGCCGCGCAGCTGGTGCAGCTGGGAGACGCCGAAGCGGTCCGCGTCCATGATCACCATGACCGTGGCGTTGGGGACGTTGACGCCGACCTCGATGACGGTGGTGGCGACCAGGACGTCCGTCTCGCCGGCGGCGAAGCGGCGCATCACGGCGTCCTTGTCCTCGGGCGGCATACGGCCGTGCAGCACCTCGACCCGGAGCCCGCTGAGGGGGCCCTTGGCGAGCTGTTCCGCGACGTCCAGCACGGCGAGCGGCGGGCGCTTCTCCGCCTCGTCCTCGGGGGACTTCTTCGCCTTGGGGTCGTCGGCCTCGTCGCCGATGCGCGGGCAGACCACGTACGCCTGGTGGCCGCTCGCCACCTCCTCGCGGACGCGCTCCCAGGCGCGGGCCAGGAAGTGGGGCTTGTCGGCGGCCGGGACGACATGGCTGGCGATGGGTGAGCGGCCGGCCGGGAGCTGGTCGAGGACGGAGGTCTCCAGGTCGCCGAAGACGGTCATGGCGACGGTGCGCGGGATGGGGGTGGCCGTCATCACCAGCAGGTGGGGCGGCTGTTTGCCCTTGCCGCGCAGCGCGTCGCGCTGCTCGACGCCGAAGCGGTGCTGTTCGTCCACCACGACCAGGCCCAGGTCGTGGAACTGGACCTTGTCCTCGATCAGGGCGTGGGTGCCGATGACGATGCCCGCCTCACCGGTGGCCAGGTCGAGCAGGGCCTGGCGGCGGGCGGCGGCGCCCATGGAGCCGGTGAGCAGCACCACCTTGGTGGCGTTCTCCGCGCCGCCGAGCATGCCGCCCTCGGCGAGCTCGCCCATCATCTCGGTGATGGAGCGGTGGTGCTGCTGGGCGAGCACCTCGGTGGGCGCGAGCATCGCCGCCTGTCCCCCGGCGTCCACCACGGCGAGCATGGCGCGCAGGGCGACCAGGGTCTTGCCGCTGCCGACCTCGCCCTGGAGCAGCCGGTGCATCGGGTGCTCGGTCGCCAGGTCGGCGAAGATCTCCTCACAGACCTTCCGCTGGCCCTCGGTGAGGGTGAAGGGCAGCCGCCGGTCGAAGGCGGCGAGCAGGCCGTCCGGGGCGGGTCTGCGGGCGACGGCGGGGAGTTGGGCGTCGGCGTGGCGGCGGCGGGCCAGGGCGACCTGGAGGACGAAGGCCTCGTCCCACTTCAGGCGGGCGCGGGCCTGCTCGATGTCCGCCTTGGTGTGCGGGCGGTGGATCTTCAGCAGCGCCTCGGGCAGCGGCAGCAGTCCGCGCGCCTCGCGCAGGGACGCGGGGAGCGGGTCGGCGGCCTCCTGGGCGCTGGGCAGGACCGTCTGGAGCGCCTTGCCGATCTTCCAGGACTCCAGTTTGGCCGTGCCGGGGTAGATCGGGATGAGGGCGCCGGCCCAGTTCTCCACCGTCTCCTCGCTGTCGCCGCGCAGCAACTCGTAGGCGGGGTGGGCGAGTTGCAGGCGTCGGTTGAAGACGGAGACCTTGCCGGCGAACATCGCGCGGGTGCCCGGCAGGAGTTCCTTGTGGGGCTTGTGGACGCCCTTGCCGAAGAAGACCAGCTGGAGGCGGCCGCTGCCGTCGGTGATGGTGACCTCCAGGCGCTGGCCGCGGCCGCCCGGAGCCTTGGCGGAGGCGAAGGAGTGCAGGCGGGCGTCGGCGACCTGGGCGACCACCGTGACGTGCTCGTCCATGGGGAGGTCGGCGAGGTGCGTGAGCTGCCCGCGCTCCTCGTATCTGCGCGGGTAGTGGTGGAGCAGGTCGCCGACGGTGTGCAGGCCGAGGTGCTCGGCCATCACCTTCGCGGTGGCGGGGCCGAGCACTGACTTCAGCGGTTGGTTCAGTGGTTCTTCCAGTGCGGGCACGAGATCCATTGCACACCACGGCACTGACAATGCGGGAACATCCGGGGCCGCCGGTTTCCGGGGCGCCGCGACCGCCGGGTTCCGGTGCCCGGGTGCGCCCGGCTCGGCGCCGGCCGGGGTCGGCCGGGTTCGCCCGGCTCGCCGCGG
>NZ_BAAAIZ010000115.1:0-11059 GCF_039526425.1 Streptomyces thermospinosisporus | reverse complement strand
ATGGTAGAACATCAGCTTCCCAAGCTGAGAGCGCGAGTTCGATTCTCGTCACCCGCTCCATGCAAAACCCCCAGGTCATAGACCCGGGGGTTCTTTGTTGTCCAGACCAGTGGACGGATGCTGCACCACAACCGCACCATTAGCTCTCCGGCGGCTTCTCCTTGTGGTGCTTCGCGCGTTCAGCGCGCACCAAGTCGTCGAGCCCGGCGGCGACCTCCCGTTGCCGCTCCTCGTCGGAGTGCTGATAGATCAGCGCAGCCTTCTCGGAGGACTGGCCGGCGCGCACCATCGTGTCCCGGAGAGTGGCGCCCGAACGCGTCGACAGGGTGTGTCCGGTGTGACGAAGATCGTAGAAGCGGAAGCCGTCCGGGAGCCCCGCTGCTGCGCGAGCCCGACGCCACTTCCGCCCGAACGAGGTGCGCCGGAAGGCCGCCCCCTTCTCTCCCACGAAGACCAGCCCATCGGGACCCTTCTCGGCGAACCAGTCGAGGTGCCGCTTCACCTCCTTGTGGAGGAAGGCCGGGAGGACGACGACCCGGGCACCCGCTTCGGACTTCGGCGGGCCGGGGGCCCGCTTGCCGTTGGTCCGCTCGGGTTCGGCGACGCGCACGCGGATCACGAGGTTGTCCACGTCCACGTCACGACGGCGGAGGCCGGCCAACTCCTCGGGCCGCATCGGGCCGTAGGCGCCGAGGTAGACCATGAGCCGCCAGCGGATACCGATCGCGTCGGCAAGGGCGTCGACCTGGGCGACGGTGGCGATACGCCGTTCAGCGGCCGACTCCTTGCCCGCGCCTTTAATGCGGCACGGGTTGCGGCCGATCAGGTCGTCGTCGACAGCCGTCTCAAGAATTCCCTTGAGGAGGCGATACGCCTTGGCCACGGTCGTCTTGGCACCGGTTGCGCGGAGCCGTTCGGCCCGCCATTCACGGACGCGAGGAGCGGTGATCTCGTTTAGGTCGAGGGCGCCGAAAGTCGGAAGGATGTGGAGCCGGAGCAGGTGCCGATACAGGTCCTCCGTCCGAACGGCCAACTCCCGCTCCTCGACCCACTTCTCGGCGTAGACCCGGAAGTTGACGGCACCGGCGTCCGGGGCGCGCCAATCCCCGCGGCTCAGATCCGCCTCAACCTGGGACAGCCAGATCTCGGCGTCCTTCTTGGTATCGAAGGTCTGATCCGCGCGGATGCGCTCACCATCAGGCCCGAGGTAGGAAGCCGTCCAACGACCGGACCGGTACTGCCGCACCGCGCCGAAGCGCCGACGCCTGCCCTTCTTGTTGGCCATCAGGCAACCCTCCGCAGTCCGGCACGACGAAGCCTGACCGGCTCGACGGTGTGAGCCGTGATGAACTCCTCGACCGCGCTCTGCGGGATGCGCACATGCCGACCGACCTTCACGTACCGGATACGCCGCTCCTCGATCAGCCGCCGGGGGAAGCGGGCGGTCGTGCCTAGCAGTTCGGCCACCTGGTCCACGGACAGGTAGCGGTCGTTCATGCGGTGGGCTCTCCTTCCGTTCCGGGGGCGGGTTCGAGGGATGCGGCAAGCCAGGCTTCGGCACGGGAAAGGCCGGTGCCGGCGAACACCCAGTGCGCGAGGACGAGCGTGGTTTCCCCGTCCTGCGGGACGGGCCGAGCCGCTTGGGCGCGGCGCCATGCGGCGCGGGCGTCGCGGAGGGCGCCGAGGGTGGTGGAGTAGCGGCGGGACTTGGTGGAGAAGTGGCCGCGGAAGCCGAGCATGTGGGCCCAGGCCCGCAGGCGGAGGTGTTCCAGGTCCTTGCGTGCGCCGAGGGTCCAGGCGGTGCGGATCATGCGCCGGGCGTGTTCGGTGATCCGTGCCTGGGCCAGCTCGGCAAGGAGGCGGATCGGCCGGTCGAGGGTGCCGGTCGCCGTCTCGGCGCCCTTGGTGGCGTACTTGGCGATGTACGCCGCTACGGCCCGCTCGGTCAGCTCCTGGCCGTCGTCGAAGTCGGCGGAGCGGATGGTGCGGACGTCGAGCTGGCGGCCGAAGGCGAAGGTGTGGGCCCGTCCGTCGATCACCGGCCCGTCGACTCGCGCAGCGACGGCGGCGGCCCGGATGGCGTCGGTCAGCAGCTCGGCCGTGGCCCAGGCGGGGGGCGGAGTGTCGCCGCCGTCGGGGCCGTCGAGGCGGATGACGGCGTGGAAGTGGACGGCGCCGCGCTTCTGGTACTCGGCCACCTTCGCGAAGGAGATCCGCGCATGGTGCCGGAACGCCCGCTGTGTGAGGCCGGCCCGCTTGGCGACCTCCCGGCGGAGGTAGATCGAGAAGCGCCGCCACAGGGCGCCGGCGTGCGCGTTCCACAGCACGGCCGCTTCGTAGTCGTAGGACCCCGGGTCGAGGGGTGTGCCCAGGGTCGGGTCATCCTTGTCGTGCCGAGTGCCACAGCGGCAGTCACGGCCGCCGGAGGGGCGGTTGTGGACCGGGCCGAAGCCGGGAGCGGTGAAGGTGGCGAAGACGCGCGGGTGCGTGGCGACCCGTTCGGGGATGCCCTTGCCGCCGCGGAGCCCGGCGGTGATCAGGTGGTAGGTGTCGCGCCGGTAGGTCTCGGCGCAGGCCGCGCACCGGGTGGCGCGGCGGTTGTTGCAGCGGACGAGGAGCTGACCGGCGGGGAGGGCGGTCGAGTCCAGGTGGTGCAGGACGCGGCCGATCTCGCCGGTTGTCTTGTCGACGACGTACTCGGTGCGGTGGCCGTCGAGACGTACGGGGCGGGTGCAACCGCCCAGGCCGGAGAGTTGGCGGGCCAGCTCGGGCATGGTGCCGAGGGAGGCCAACGTGGAGAGTTCCGCCAGCGGGGGCGGAGCCTGCCGGGTGATGATGGGAGTTCCTTTCGGCTGTTTCGACGGTTGGGAGGGACGGCCCCGGGGCGGCGGGATGCTTGGCGGCTCGTTGCCGCCCCGGCGGCCGGTCAGCGCCTGTGCGCGCCGTTGACGAGGGAGCGCAGGACCACGGCGGCGACGGCCACGGACACGGCCGAGACGGCGAGGGCCGCCAAGAGCGCGGTGAGCACGATGCCGACGACGACCACAGCGGCGACCGCGCCCACGTAGGGGGTCAGGGGGCGGCCGGCGGAGGGCGCCGGGGTCTGGCTCTGCTGGTAGGTGCCGAGGGTCGTCGGCGGGGCGGGTATGTCGGGCAGCTTGGGGCGGAGCACGGCGGTCCTCCTTGTCAGTCGTGTGTGCCGTTGACGACCCCGACGCCGCTGCGGGTGCCGGACTCGATGGCGGGGGCCAGGAAGGTGTGGGAGAGCCAGAAGCCGAACAGCGCGATCACGACGGCGACCCAGATGCGGATGCCGAGGAACTTGATCGCGGCCCAGGTGATGACGCCCAGGACGAAGACGAGCGGCAGTGAGACGGTCACGGGAGCTCCTCAGCGCACGCGGCAGCGGTGGGTACGGGCGGCCAGCTCGGCGGCGGCGCGGCTGTCGTAGTCGGCGGCGAAGCCGCAGCGCGGGGCCGTGCAGGCGGCGGTGTGCTTCTCGCGGCCCCGGCCGTCGTAGTACGTGGCGACCTGGACGGGGCCGATACGGACGACGTTGCGGAAGCGGCGGTGGGCGGGCGTCACGGGGTCTCCTTGTCGTTTTCGCCGGTGAAGTCGGTGACGTGCTCGGCCAGCCAGCGCAAGATCTCGTCGCCCTCGTAGCTGTCGGCGGCGAGGATCACCGGTTCGGCGATGAGCACGGCTTCGGTGAGGCGGTTCTGTCGGGTCAGCTCGGCGGCGCGTTTCAGCGCGCGGAGCGTGGACGGACGCACGGTGGAAAGTCCTCCGGGGTCAGGTGAGTTGGGCGGAGATGGCTTCGGCCAGCGGCAGCGGGACGCCGAGGCGGGCACGAAGGGTGGAGGTGTCGATTGCCGTTCCGGTCCGGGCGCGGTGCTCGTCGGCGACCTTGCGTGCGAGCGTGACCAGCGCAGGCGGAACCGGAGTTGTCGAGGGCGGAGCCGGTACCGGTTCCGCGACGGGCAGTTCGGAGGAGGCAGGGACTTCGGACGCCACAGGTTCCGGGGCCGGCTCACAGTCGCCCGCCGGACCGTCCGCGGTTGCCCCGTGGACGAGCAACGTGCCGCCCAGGAAGGCGACCGCGGGCCATCCCGCGACGAGGATGCGCAGCCAGGCCGGTACGGCGCCCAGGTCGAGGAGCCCGGCCGTGGCGACGTTGGCGCCGAGCGAGGCGGTCAGCGCGACGAGGAACCAGCACCACCCGGCCGCTTTCGCCCCACCGGAGCGCAGCCGCCGCCAGGCCGCCACCAACAACAGGTCGACGGAGACCGGGTACGCCCACGCCTTCCATCCGTGCTGTCCAGCGGCCGAGGCCAGGTCGTGCAGGTGGGCGAAGGACAACGCAGCCGCGATCAGCGCTTGGACGAGTACGGCGTCGAGGCGGACGGGCAGGGCACGCACGGCACGACTCCTTCCGGTTCCAGGCATGGAGGGGGTAGGGACATGGCACGGGGCGGCCGTGCCGGCCGTGGGAACAGGTGGGGCTACTCGGCGACCGGGCGAGCCGTGGCCACAGGCCCGGATGCCTCCGCCGGTGTCGGCGGGACGTACGGCAGGAAGGGATCGAGCGCCGGTACGTCGGGGGCAAGGTGCGCCGTGGCGCGGCAGGTGGCCGCGGCGTCGGCGAGGGAGAGGTAGGGGGTACGGATGCGGGACCAGCCGCCGGAGGTGTCGCCGACGACGGCCAGGCCGGGCAGCTCGGGGGCGATGGCGCAGGCGGCCGTGACTGCTTCCTGTGCGATGTCGCCGAGCGCCATCTTGGCCGAGGCTTCGTCGTTCACGCGGTGGCAGACGCGGCCGGTGAGCTGGGCCCGGAGCATGGTCGCGCCCTTGCCCAGCTCGGCGCCGAAGCGCTGCCCACAGACTTCGAGGTAGATGCCGGCGGCGCGGCCGAGTTGGGCGAGCCGGATGAGCTGGGTGACCATCTCATCCCGCCGCTCCTCTTCCTTCCGCGTGGCGACGAGGAAGAGTTCGGCCACCTCGTCGATGAACAGCACGATGGGAGCGGGACGCTCGTCCTCCGGCAGTCCCCAGATGTCCGAGGTGATCAGTTCTTCCGAGGTACCGGGCGCGATGCCCTGCCGGGCCTTGATCAGGTCGTATCGGTCCTCCATTTCCTTCACGAGCACGGGAAGCAATTCGGCCGCCTGGTCCGGGTCGGTCGCCAGGGCGGAGAGCCGAGGCGCGAACGGCGCCAGCTCGACTCCGCGCTTGCAATCGATCCCGACTAGGACGACGGGCTGAGCGGCCAGCCCGGTCAGCAGATTCCGCAGGTACATGGACTTGCCCGACAGCGTGGCGCCGAGCACCAGCTCATGCGGCACGGTCCGGTAGTCCCGTACGAACGCGGTCGCGTCTTCCCGTAACGCCACCGGCACCCGAAGCGGGCCGGTATCGAGACGGCGGGGCATCCGCACCTTGCGCAGCACGTCGAAGCCGACGAGCCGCAGCTCGACGACACCCGGCTTGACGTCCCGCACGTGGACGGCATGGACGCCCCAGGCGTGCCGGAGCCGTTCGGCCGAGGCCGCCACGTCCGCCGGCTCCTGCCCCGGAGCCAGCCGCAGCCGCATGCGCAGACCGGTCGTGGTGGGCCGGATGATGCCCCGTCGAGGAGGCACCGGCCGGACCTCACGCCGGGTGGTCGCTCGGACGGCCAGCGCCCGCCAGTGAGACGGCTCGACGGTCAGGCCGCAGGCGTCCATGGTCGAGGAGTACGAGGCCAGCAGCCGGGCCACCGACAGCGGCAGCCCGACCGTGGACCAGTACGCCGCCGGGTAGGCGTGCCGGGCGTACGCGGCGCCGCCTATCGCAGCGAGCGGGCCGCCCAGCTCGGCCAGAGTCACCAGATCCGGCACAGTGATCAGCCCGCCTCGGCCATCGGGAAGGCGCCCGGGGTGACGGCGGTCGCCCGGTAGGCGATGCCGTGCCGCTGCTGGCCGTTGAAGACGCTCTGCCACGGCCGCGCCACCAGGCCCGGCAGCGAGACCGGAGCGCCAACCGTCAGCCCCTCGGACACGCCGCTCTCCGGGACGGTGACCTGGATCAGCGACGACTCGCCCTCGTCGATGTAGACGACGCCGACGGTCATCAGAACCTCACCGGTCACCGTGTCCTTGGCGATCTCACCGGTCTGCCGGTCGCGCACCTTCGGCGCCGGAGCCTCGGTGAGCAGGATGGTGGCGGTCGAGGCATCAACGCGGATCACACGCACAGGGATTGCTCCTTCGGAAGTCGATCAACTTGCCGACCTGACAAGTTGACTTAGCAAGTTCGACGCTATGGTTGCTAAGTTGACTTGTCAAGCTGCTATCGCGGGTGAATTACCCCAGATGCGGGTCAGTGCAGGCGGTAGGTGTCTTCGAGCTCCTGCCGGTCAGCCGGAAGGAGTACATCGGAGACCTGCAGGGCTTGACCGGAGGCGTCGCACGCGACGACCAGGACGCTCAGCACGGGAACGCCGTCCGGCAGCCCCAGCAGCTCGGCTTCATGAGCTTCGGGCAGGCGAGCGGAGACCCGCTCGGTCACGTGGTCGAAGCGGACCTTTTTCCGCACTTCGAGGTGCTTGCGAGTACTGCCGCTCAGGGGTTCGGCGCTCCCCAATTCGGTGCCCTCGACCAGGCCGGCGGGGAAGTACGACGAGACCAGCTCAACCGCTTCGCCGTCTTCCTCGACCAGAAAGCGGCGCATGAGGACGTCGGCCTTCTTCGGCAGGCCGAGCGCCGAGGCGACCCGAGCCGGGACCGCCACCCGCTTCACCTCGACCAGCCGGCCCGCACTCTGCGACTCGTCGCGCTCCAGCGCCTCGCGCCCCCGCCGGTCTTTCTGTTCAACGACTTCCGGACGGCCGCGGACGATCGTGCCGTAGCCCTGCCGGGACTCAAGCCACCCGTCCCGCTTCAGCAGCTCCAGCGCCCGCACGACGGTCGGCCGGGACATCCCGAAGGCTTGCACCAGCTGGTTCTCACTGGGAACGCGGGTCCCTGGCGCGTACGTGCCGTCCTCGATACGGCGCTGAATCGTCTGCGCGAGGCGCACGTACTTCGGTGGCTCCACTTCATACGCCATGAACGCCGCCTGTCGAGATTGGCCAAGTCAACTGGTCAACCAAACTAGCAACAGATTCAAGGCGACAGTAGAAGGGGAGGGTGATCCGATCACGTCGGCCAGGCATCGGCCACGACGAAGGAGACGACGGTTCCGCCGAAGTGGCTGGGTCCGGAGTGCCAGGAGTCGGCGATGGAGTCGACCAGGAGCAGTCCCCGCCCGTGCGCGTCGTTGGCGTCCGGGTGCCGCATCCGCACGTTCGCGGGGAAACCCGGGTTGTGCACCTCGACCCGGAGCGAGGGCCCCTCGCGGAACCACTCCACCCGCACCAGCCAGGGCTCGTCCGACCGCCCGTAGCGGATCGCGTTGGTCACCAGCTCCGAGATCATCAGGACGCAGTCGTCGACCGAGCAGGCTGGCTCATAGGGAGTGATGAACCGCCGGAACCAGCGCCGGGCCCGCGGCACCGACTCGGGCTCCGGATGCAGGGTCATCGCTCCGAGCCGTGCCGAGCCGGGGCCGACGTAGCGTTCGATCATGAAGGCCATGCGCGCTCACTCCTTGCCGCTGCCGTCGCAGTCGAGGCAGCGCCGCTTCGACGTGGCACGGCTGCGGTCATTGGCCGTGGAGAGCGCCAGAGCCGTTCGGGAGCCGACGCGCTTCCACCCACGCCCCCGGCATCCTCGGCAAGCTAACCGCACGCCCTGTTCCGGCCGCCGACTCGTCACGTCGTGCCTCCCTCCGATCCAAGTGGCCTTAGCCACTTTGTGGATAGTGGCATTAGCCACTTGGTGCGCGCAAGCGGTTCGCCGCAACCGGCGAGCCGTCGAGCCGTCAGGTGAGCGGGTAGCCCTGCTCGAACGTCCAGCGGTGCGGAGGATAAGTGGCCTCGGCGAACTCCAGCGGCCGGTCCTGGAGGTCGAAGACGACGTGATGGACGACGAGCACCGGAGCTCCCGGCTCCAACCGCAGGTCGGCGGCCTCCTCGTCCGTAGCGGCCCGAGCGCACATGCGGTCCTCGGCGTAGCTACCTTGACGCCCCGTCATCTTCTCGACGTACATGAGCGTCCCTTCCTGGATCCGCTCAGGGTCCATGAGCCTGGGCGCACGCCGCCCAACGTCCGGAGCGAACCACGAGGTGGACAGCGTGATCGGACCGTCCTGGTTGTTCGTCACGCGCCGGCGGTGCACGGCTCGACGATCCTTCACCAGACCCAGGGCCTCGGCCACGTAATCCGGGGCCTCCATCCAACCGGCCGAAGTGATCACCGCGTACTCACCCGGCGTGTAGATCTTCCCTGTCTGCCGAGCGCGCCCATACAACTCCCGTGCACGGCGGTTGACTTCGAGACTGCGCACGTACGTCCCCGAGCCCTGGCGCTTCTCGACCAGACCCTGATGGCTCAGCGCTTCCAGCGACCGTGCGGCCGTGGGCCGGGACACGTTCCAGTCCGCGGCAAGCTGTCGCTCCGAAGGAACCTCGTCGCCCGGTCGCAGGTCACCCCGAAGGATCTGATCACGGATGTAGTGCGCGATCTGGAGATACTTCGGCTGAGCCTCCTCGATCTGAGGCATCCGCCCTCCTAGTCCAAGTGGCTATGGCCTTTGGCCACTATAGGGTGAGTGGCCAATCTGTGAACCCGTAGTCTGAGCGCATGACGCGGTTGATCGTCGCAGCAGGAGGAGGGGGCGACGCAGTCGCCGCCGCCATGCTTCACGCCGCCCTGTACGGCGACGAGGCCCCGGCGGTGATCCTCACGTACGCGTGGGACCGCCTCCTGATCGACCCGCTACCGGGCCCGCGACGAGCCGCCGACTTCACCGGCCTGGAACCCATCAGCCCAGCCGTCTGGTCAGTGCCGGCGCAGGCCCGCCCGGTCGCCCCCGCGGGCTCCACACTCCCCCGACTGGCGGCGGAACTCCCGCACACCTTCGCACTACTCGACCCCTACCAGGGCGCCGAGGGCCTCACCCGTCAGCTCGAAGACTTGGTGAGCCACCTGGAGCCCGAGTCGATCGATCTCCTCGACGTGGGTGGGGACATCCTCGCGCGCGGCGACGAGCCGACGCTGAAAAGCCCGCTTGCCGACGCCCTCACGCTGGCCGCGTGCTGCCAGGTGAACGCTTCCGTGCGACTCCTGGTCGCGGGACCGGGCCTGGACGGTGAACTTCCGCCGGACAAGGTGGCCAGCTTGCTGGGCCCCGTCGTCCACACGCTCACCGCGAGGGACGCGGACACGATCAGCTCCATCCTGGAGTGGCACCCGTCCGAGGCGACCGGGATGCTCGCGGCGACAGCCAGGGACGTCCGGGGAACATGCGAGATCCGGGATGCAGGACTTCCCGTGTCGCTCACGGACGAGGGCCCGCGGGTGCACGAAGTCGACCTGGACGACGCCATCAGCCGCAACCAGCTCGCCCGAGCCATCATGGCGACCGAGACGCTGGACGAGGCCGAGGCCCACAGCCGCGAAGTCTGCGGCTACTCGGAGATCGACTACGAGCGCAACAAGGCTCTGTGGCTCACGGAACAGCAGCCGACGAAGCTGAACCCGGAAGCAGTCTTGGCCCGGCTCGACCAGTTCGAGGCCGAAGCCCGAACCCGCGGAGTCACCCACACGACGTTCCGCCGCCTCACCGAGGCCCTGAACCTCAGCGGCTCGCAGCGCGATGAGTTGCGCCAACTCCTCATCAGCAGCCGACCAGAGCAGTACGAGGCGCCCCTGTGGCGCATCCCGACAGTCGTTGAGTAACAACCTTCTTCACGGGTTAAATACAGAACGTGTTGGGTGGGCAGGCTGTATTTCATCCACACGTCCTTCCCGTACTCCAAGGCCTTGTCTTTGTGGCCTGCGGCCGTGATGCGATGAAACCCGAGCTGCCGAAAGAGCGGCAACAGCACTTCTTCTATCAGTTCATCCTCGGAACAATTGTCTAGGTAGGATGAAAGCTTGTCTCGCCGTTCCAATTCGGCCACCGAGAAGGGGCGGTGCGGATTCGGGGAGGGTGCCGAGATGTTATTTGTTGCGATATGCCGTAGATAGCATTTCCGATCTGGCGCATAGAAGGCCTCAAATCCTTCACGCGCTAGGCAAGAATTTAGCTGAGCAAGAGCTCCCTGTCGTGATTCATCTTCGTTCAGCGCGTCAGCTGGATCCATAAGTCTATCGATCACCCGGGAGAAAGTGTCGGGCAAGGCATTCGAACCCGTTTGCGGTTCCTCCAAGATTTTTTCAAGCGTATCGGCTACCCAATATTGACGTGTGGTGCCGTCATGTTCATAGTCAGTCTCAACATCAGCGAAAAACTCTGTGAGATACTTGCTGCTCCTGTAAACAAAGAAGCTCTCTTCTTGCGGAAAATTGCCGCAAATGAGGTCGCCGAGCTGCATTAGCGTACGCCTTTTGAATCCCATCGGAGCCTCCCCGTCGAGTCGCCTTTGCCCAGCACATGACAGTATGTCCCCTGTCGCCCGTCGGAAGCTGCTGCTTTTCAGAATCGAGGTTGGAAGCCTCGCGGGTAGGTTGGACTGGCGGCAAGCGCTAGCAGTCGATGAAGAGGTCGTTCCAGAGCTGTGCCCCAGGTGCGGGGAACCACGGGGAGCACCGGGTACCAACTCGGCTGCCTGGAGAGCCGAGGCAGCTCCGCCGCAGATCAGCTCGCCAACTAGCCCTCTAGCAAACCAAGCTCAGGGCTCGCGCACCGTGATCGCGAGGTCGGCCGTCGTGTCTACTCTGGTCAACAACACAACCCGTGGCGTGGCTGAGGCCTGTAGACGTGCAACGTGGCTGCTGGCTGCCGTCGGCTGAGATTCATGCCACAGCCATGCCAGATACAGGGGTCAGCCGCGGTCAACGCCGGTGCCCCGGGTCCAGTGCTCGCCTGCTGCCTCGGCCAGCGAACCGCAGCTGGGCTCCTCCAGACTCTCTCCTAACCTCGCGCTTTCATGAAGCGGGCTGTCCGGCAGGCGGTCAGGAAAGCAGAAAGTGCCCCT
>NZ_BAAAIZ010000114.1:0-30911 GCF_039526425.1 Streptomyces thermospinosisporus | reverse complement strand
CGGAGTTCATGCCCACCACAGCCGAACCAACAGATCACGTTCGGAAAGCGGATGGCTTCTCAGCTAGAGGTTCTGGGAGGGTCAGCGAGCGATTGGGCGTCGCGGGTGGAGTCCTGCCGAGTGAAGGTATACAACTCGTCCAGTGATAGCCCCAGCTCAGTGGCCAGGGCGGCAACGGTGAAGAATTCTGGCGTAGCCGTCCGGCCCTTCTCGATACTGCGGACGGTTTCGACGGAGATGCCGGCGCTGCGGGCTACGGCCTCGGCGGAGCGACCAGAGGCGCGGCGGGCCTGCGTCAGACGGGAGGCGAGCATCTGCCCACGGCGCTGGGCGGCAGGATCGAGCCTCCTTCGTGGCATGGGTGTAACTATACCTGTATCATTACACCTATGACGGTGACGGCGGCGGCCCCTTCCTTGAGCTGGCCCGAAGATGTGCTGCGGCTGAATGCCGTCTGCCCGTACTACACGATGTTTCCGTTGGACTTTCCGCTTCAGCAGCTGGCTGCCCACCCGCAGGCCACCCGAGTGCTGGACCCGTTCTGCGGGCGGGGTACCACGCTGTATGCCGCACGCCTGGCCGGACTGCCGTCGGTGGGCATCGACATCAACCCGGTGGCCGTCGCCATAGCGCAGGCCAAGCTCATCCGGGTCACACCGGCCGCCGTGGTCAGGCTCGCCCGGCAGATCCTCGACGGCGGTATGCGGGGTGAGGTACCCGAGGGCGAGTTTTGGCAGTGGTGCTTCGAGCGTGAGACGCTGCACGAGCTCGTGACTCTACGCGAGGCCCTGCTGGAGATGACCACGCCGACGGCGGCGATGTTGCGGGCAGTCATGCTGGGCATCCTGCACGGCCCGCGCAACAAAAACCTCCCGTCGTATCTGTCGAACCAGATGCCGCGTACCTACGCCTCCAAGCCTGCCTACGCGGTGAAGTTCTGGTCCCAGCGCAACATGAAGCCGGTGCGCATCCCGTCCTTGGAGGTCATTGAGCGGCGGTCTAAGCGCCTGTTGGATGCGGCCCCTCTTGCTCATGGCGGGAAGGTGTATCAGGGGGACTCCGTCGAGATCCTCAACGGCCTGCGGCAGAAGTTCGACCTGGTGGTCACCTCGCCGCCGTACTACGGCATGCGCACCTACGTGGCGGATCAGTGGCTGCGCTCGTGGTTCCTCGGTGGTCCTCCGGAGGTCCCCTACGGTACGCATGGGCAGATCGCCCGCCAGCCGAACCAGGAGGCGTTCATCCAGGCTCTGGCCGAGGTGTGGGCCGCCACTGCCCGCCGCTGCCGCCAAGGCGCCCGGCTCGCCATCCGCTTCGGTGCCCTGCCCTCCGCCCGTACCGAACCGGAGCAGATGCTGCTGGCCTCCGTGAAGGAAGCGAAAGCCGGGTGGGTCATCAAGGACGTCCACAAGGCTGGCACTCCTCCCAAGCGCACCCGGCAAGCCGAGCAGTTCGGCAAGGCTGGCTCCGCCATCGAGGAGATCGACCTTGTGGCCGAGTTGGTCGGACTGCCCCGATGATCGGGTAACCCGGTTACTTCCCACAACTGCGTAACGGACTGTCAGTGCCTCGTGTCATGCTGTGGGGCCAGACGAGTGAATCACTCGGCTGTGACAGCACGAGCGGGGTGTGGGGAGAGGCATGTTCGACGCGGACCAGATCAGGCAGCTCAAGCAGCTGATCGGCGACCAGGTCGAAGCTGGCCGCGCGGAGCTGGACAAGCTGGTCCAGCAGGCCCGCGCCATCCGCTCCGAGGTCCGGGTGATTAAGCCGCGGGCAGCAACGTCGGTCGCGCTGATGTCCTCTGACGGAGGCAACAACAAGGTCGCATTCAACCCGTTCTACCTGCAGGTCGTCCGGGTCGTTGACTCCAACGGCAAAGAGCTGTGTATGGAGGTCGTCTCCCCGATCTCCGACATCGACGCCCTGAGCCGCCGCCAGTTCCACGAGGACGGCAGCCCGCGCACCGCCCTCGGCAGGATGATGCACGGCCTCGGCGTCGAAAGACTCCAGGACCTCTCCCCGATGATGTCCGGCAAGTCGCCCAGCTGGGTGCAGGTCTTCCGCGATCTGTGCGAGTGGGCCACCCTGTACGACCTGATCTGCCACCGCGACTACGCGGTCGACACCCTGATCGTCCGCGACGGCCTACTGCGCAGCAAGATCTTCCACGGCGAGCTGTTCGTGAAGATGGGCGAGCTGATGTATGAGGCCATCGAACGAATCCGGCGCAATGACCGCCGCAAGGTGTGGCTGGTGGGGCTGGCGAAGAAGACCCAAGTCCTGGAGTACTACCGACTTGCGATCTCTCTGTCCGGCGTGTTCGACAACGGCGCCGCCTGCTTCGCCAAGGTGCCTCCGGAGATGCTGGACGAGGTGTACGTGTGGGACGAGTACACGAGAGGCATTGAAGACGAGTCCAAGGGCGAGAAGCCGAAGTTCAACATCGGTTCCATGTACTTCGTCCGCTTTGGACCATACTCCGGCGACCCCATCTGGACCGTGGACGTCATGGCCCGCCAGGACAAGGAAGCTCAGGCGATCTTCGGCTACCTGCAGGCCGACGCCGTGGCCGGCTTCCCGATCCCGCTCTACCCGAACTGCATCCAGCAGGCTGACAGCTTCTCCCGCGTCGCCGACCTGGACATGGACATCATCGAAGACCAGCTCGTCGACGCCGTCCGCAACCAGGTCGGCGAAGAGAAGGCCCCGGTCATCGACGCCCTGCGGCTGGCCTCCGACGTGGCCGCCCGCCGCTACGAGTAACACCTTTTTCTGTCCGCCCCGCGCACTGTGGAGCAAGAACCGTCATGAGCCTGTTCGAGCGCGACAAAGTCGTCGGCACCTTCCGCGGCTTCGCCGAAAGCGGCATGGAGTTCCACGCCGATCTCGTCCTGCCGCACCACGACGACTTCCAGACCATGGCCATGCACGGCCAGTTCGTCCTTGTCCAGCTCGAACACGAGCGTGAAGCCATCCTGGGAC
The DNA here is from genome assembly GCF_039526425.1 of Streptomyces thermospinosisporus. Classification (NCBI taxonomy): domain Bacteria; kingdom Bacillati; phylum Actinomycetota; class Actinomycetes; order Kitasatosporales; family Streptomycetaceae; genus Streptomyces; species Streptomyces thermospinosisporus. The sequence goes on along the minus strand of NZ_BAAAIZ010000114.1, from coordinate 27,926 downwards.
GGATCACCACCATCTCCTCCCAAGGCCGCCTGGTGTCCCCCATCGGTGAGGACTACGCCACCCGCGCTGTGCGCGACCAGCGGCCCATCCCTGACGAGCTGCGCGAGCGCTACCTGAAGTACAAGGTCGACATCCGCATCCTCGGCGTTCTCCGCATGGAGGGCGACAAGCACATCTTCGTCCCCAGCCACCGGCGCCTGCCGCACGTCGGCGCCCAGGTCGCCCTCCTGGGAGACGACCTTCTCGCTGAGGTCGTCAACGCCAACGACACCGACGACGGCGCGGTGCCCATCGGTTTCCTCGCCTTCGGTGAATTTGTCTACGCCGGTAACGACAAGCGCGTAGGCGACACCTCCTGGATGCAGATCCAGCAGCCCGCGATCATGCCGACCTTCCAGATCGACAAACTCGTAGCGCGTCGCAGCTTCGTCTTCGCCCGCGCCGGCTTTGGCAAGTCCAACCTGGTCAAACTGCTCTTCTCCGCCCTCTACGAGCACCAGCCCACTGTCCCGCGCCGGTCCGGCGAGGCACCCGTGGGCACGGTCATCTTCGACCCGGACGGCGAATACTTCTGGCCCGACTTCAAGGGCCGCCCCGCCCTGTGTGACGTGCCGCACCTGCGCGACAAGCTGGTGGTCTTCACCAACCGCAAGGGCCCCAGCGACTTCTACCAGTCCTTCGTCGTCAACGGCGTCAAGCTGAACATCAAGGAACTGCAGGCCTCACGCGTACTCGGTATCGCGCTGCCGCCGGAGAAGCAGGACCAGCAGAACGTCGTCAAGCTCAAGTCCCTCGACGGGCCCAAGTGGAGCCGTCTCGTCGACCTGATCCACCGCGACAAGTACGGAGCCGACCGCGACCAGGTGCGGGAGATCCTGAACCTCGGCGAAAGCCAGGAAGCCGAAACGAACGCTGCGATCGGCAACATGACCCGCGTCGTGAACGCTCTCCACGACCCCGACAGCCAGCTCCTGAGCGCTCTGAAGGACTGCCTGGCCCAGGGCAAGCTCTGCGTGGTGGACATCTCCCAGATGCGTGGCTCTCAGGGACTCCAGCTCGCCGGCGTCATCCTCGGCGACATCTTCGAGCACAACCAGAACCAGTTCACTGAGGCCGACCCCAAGTCCATCCCTACCATCGCCGTCATCGAGGAGGCGCAGTCCGTCCTCGGTGGCTCCAGCCAGAGCGAGGACGGTCCCTTCGTCTCCTGGGTCAAGGAAGGCCGCAAATACGACCTCGGCGCCCTGCTCATCACGCAGCAGCCGGGCAGCCTGCCGCAGGAACTCCTAAGCCAGGGAGACAACTTCTTCGTCTTCCACCTGCTCTCGCAGGGTGACCTGATCTCCCTGAAGAAGGCCAACGCCCACTTCTCCGAGGACTTGCTCGCCACCCTGCTCAACGAGCCGCTCGTCGGCAACGGCGTCTACTGGTCTAGTGCACCCGGCACCGACCGGCACTCGCGCCCTTACCCCATCTCGGTGCGCGTCCTCAGTTTCGAGGACTCCTACGAGATGGCCGACCCCGACTACTCGCTCCCGGCCCCCGACAGCTTCGCCGCCCAAGCCCGAACCGCCGTTGAAAAGCGACGTTCCGAAGCTCGGGCCGCCTCCGCCAGTCTCGCCGCCAGCCATCCGCAAGGCACCACCAGCGTGGCAGCTGGGGAAGAGCCCGCGGCAGACGACAGCGCAATCGCGATCGTCCACCTGCGTGACAACAAGCCCGAGTTCCACAAGATGATCAACACCACTCGCGGCATCAAGTGGGGCCATCTCGCCCACATGCTGGCAGAGAAGGCACCCGCCCATGCCCAGCGCGATGGGTCCGCCTTCGACTGGGGCCTGCGTCTAGTGAAGCAGGCGCTTGATCAGCTCTACCCGGGCCAGTGGGTCGCGGTCGCCCGGGAAGACGATAAGAATCCGGGCAAGTTCCCCAAGTTCGTCATGCTCAAGGAACACGCACCGAAGGCCGAACCCGAAGCGAACCAGAAGGACGACGAGACGCACAGCGACGCTCTGTTCGACACCGTCGAGAACGGGGAGAAGCCTCCCTTCTAAGCTCGTACCACGCCGAGGAAGGAGGGACATGAGCGCCAGCGACCGCAGCACCCCGCTGTCCCGGGCCCAGAATGACCTCCTTCAAACCCTTTCGGCCAGGTGGACGATGCACATCCTGCTGGCGCTCCACGCCTTTGAAGACTCGCGACGATTCGGCGAGATCCAGGGAGACGTCCCCGGCATTTCCAACCGCATGCTCTCCAGTCGCCTAGCTGATCTGGAGAGCAGCGGACTGGTATCCCGGCATGTCGCTGCAACCCGGCCGGTCACCATCACCTACCGGCTCACGGACCTCGGTCAGCAAGTAGCTGTCACGCTGAATCGGCTGCGGGACGTGGCGGCTTCCTCCGCTAAGTCACAGTGAATGCGCTGGTAGCGGCACTCGTGAAGGATCAAGTGCCATCGTAGACCCAGGTCTGACCAGTCTGCCGGTACTGCTCGACGGGGATGGGGTCGACTCCGGTCCTCATGCGGGCGGTGTACAGCAGGCCGTCGAGGTGGTCGATCTCGTGGTGGATGAGGCGGGCGAGGCCGCGTTCGTACACGGTGGTGACGGTCTCGCCGGTCAGGGCCGTGGTCTCGACGGTGATCTTCAGGGGGCGGGGGACGAGGCCGCGGACGTCGAAGAAGCTGAGGCAGCCCTCGTACTGCTCGTCCATCTCCTCGGAGCGGTCGATGATCTCCGGGTTGAGCAGGATGATGGCGGGTGCGGCGCCCGGCGGCTGGACGACTGCGGCGGCCCGGCCAATGCCGATCTGCGGAGCGGCGATGCCCATGCCCTTGGCGAAGGGGTGGACCTGACCGATCCGCTCCATGACGGCGAACAGCTCGTCGGTGATGCGCTCGGCCTCATCGCGCTCGGCGGGCAGGTCGAAGGCGCGGGCCGGTTCGGCGAGGATGCCGGCGCCGTGCTGGACGACTCCGAGGTCTCGCATCTGCTGGCTGGGCCGCACGTCAATCACCTGAACTCCCCTTGATCCGTTTCGCGTTCGGGCCGTGCCCGGAACCGCCACTCAAGACGGTACCGAGCGTGCAGAGCGGGTGTGGCCGTGATCCACGTGAATTGCCGTAGGTCACCGTCGTCGCTGCGGACAGGCGGCGTCCGCAGCGGGGAGGCTTCGGCGGTCATCGAGGTCTCGGTGCCCCAGACCACCGGGTCGAGGTGGGCGGGGAAGACGAGCTGGACTTCGAGTTGTTCGGTGGGCAGACGGACGGCGCGCTGGAACCAGTTGCCCCACTTGTCGTCCCCGACGGTGTACGCGTACTCGATCCACACGGACTCGCCGGGGTAGAGCGGGAAGCGGCCGTGCTCGTTGTCGAACAGCAGCCAGACTTCCTTGAAGGCGTCGCGGTCGTGCTTGGCCTGCCAGCGCATGGCCTCGCCCCGGCAGGTGGCCGTGAGGTCGAGTTCATCCCAGGTCAGCGGGTGTGCCCGGTAGTGCGCGTTGGACCGCTCGGGGTCGCCGGGGTAGCGGTCGACGCTGATGCGGATTAGGTAGCGGGTCACCGGTTCGGCGCCGGTGTTCCGCAGCAGTCGGCGCATGGTGAGCCGGTACGAACGGCCGTCGTACTTCAGGTGGGCGGCGTCGTGTTCGACCACGAGGGCGGAGCCGGTGGCGTACGGCTGCTCGGGCCTGCGCGGGGCCGGCGGGGCCGCGGGCGGGCGCCTGTCGCGGGTGCGGGCCTGCTCGTAGTCGCACCAGCGGCGCCAGATCGCCTTCCCGGCGTTCAGGGCTTCGTCGGCGAGCCGGGCGAATTCCTCGGTGGGCTTGGTGCGGCCGGACTCCATATGGCTGACGTAGGACGGGTCGAAGCCCATGGCCTGGGCTAACGCCCGCTTGGACATGCCGCGTACCTCCCGCCACCTGGCCACCTCGGCCGCGAAGTCCTCGGCCGCCTGCTCGACGGTGATCTCCTCGCTGTGCGCGTCCATCGAAGCCCCGCCCCGCGTCACTTGTTGGTGAGCATGAATGAACCGTGAGTGATCCAAGTTCATCATCCCGTCACGGCTCACGTCGCCGGTTTCCTTCCCTCACCGACCCGGATCGACCCGTCCGGGCAGATGAGGGAGGCGACGCCCCATGCGCGTGCTGTACCTGCTGAACATCTCTAACCCCGACCGGCTGTCGGCGGACTCGGGCTGGATCTTCGCGGACCTGCTGGCCCCGGCCCTGGTCGACGCCGGGGCCGAGGTGACTGTCGCGGCCCCGGCTGCGGCCGGAGACACCCGCTGCCGCTTCCACCAGACGAAGGTGCCGGGGACGAAGTACCGGGCCCGGTTCTCGGCGGACATCGACGAGCTGGTGGCGCTGATCCGGGCCGAGCGGCCGGATGTGGTGGTAGCCAATCAGGTCGAGGAGGCTCCGGCGGTCCGCACGACCCTGCTGGAGGCCGGATCTGACGCCCTGCTCGCCGGGTACTGCCACTACCTGCCGTTCTCCTTCACCGGCGGCGGTCAGCTCCTGCTGGACCCGTCCTTGAACGACGCGGGGCTGGGCCGGCCGGTGCTGCTGGCCTTCGCCGCCGGCCTGGCCGCCTGCGACCGGGTGATGGTCCACTCCTCCACGGCCGCCTCCTGGGTGTCGGCCGCCGCCGCCCGGATGACCGTGGACCTGGGCGACCGGCTGCGGGTGGTGCCCGCCCCGCGCGATGAGCGCCTGGTCCGCGACCCCGCCGCCCGGCCCGCGGCCGGCGGGGCGATCGGCATCTACAACCACCGGCTGTACGCGCACTACGGCACCGAGCAGTTCGTGGACCTGGCCCGCGACCTGGTCACCTCCGGCACTGTGAGGCTGCGGGTGATGGACCTGTTCGGCCAGCGCCGGGCCGAACGCAAGGGCCTGGACGACAGCCCGGAGAAGATGCGCGACAAGCTCGCCGCCCTGCCGCACGTCCAGGTCGTCTCCGACCGGGGCGACCGCGTCCGCTACAAGAATCTGCTGGCCGGCGCCCGCTTCGGCATCGCCCCGTTCAGGCCTGGCTGCCCCTGGTCGATGAGCGTGATCGACTGCCAGGGCATGGGCCTGCCGGTCATCTCGCCCCGGCTGGGCTGGCTGGCCGAGCACATCGACCCCGAGCTGTGCTTCACCACGACGGCCGAGGCCGTCACCCTGGCCGAACGCCTCGTCACCGACGACGAGTTCCACGCCGTGCACGCCAAGCGGGCCCACGCCTCCACCGCCGACTTCGCCCCCGCTCTGGTCGCTGCCCGCTACCTGGAGGCCATCTCGTGACCGGCTTCGACGCGGTTCTCCTGTCGTACGACGAGCCGATGGCCAACTCCCTGCACTCCCGGCTCCAGCGGACGCTGGGCGGCACCGTCAAGCGCCTGCACGGCGTGCACGGGATGCGCCGGGCCTACCGGCTGTGCGCCGAGGTCGTCGACCGTGAGCAGTTCTTCCTCGCCGACGGCGACTTCGCCATCGACACCGACTTCGATGTGGCCACGGTGGAGCCGCTGGACGAGGGGGTGTCCATGCGGGTGTGGCGGGCGGTCAACCCGGTCAACGGCCTGACCTACGGCTACGGCGGGCTGAAGCTGATCCGCCGCAGTGCCCTGCGGGAGATGGGCGAGGCCGTGGACGTGCTCGCCGCCCTGCCCGGCCGTATCGAGTTCGCCCAGCACACCGCCGGGGTCACCCGGTTCAACCAGAGCCCCTTCCACGCCTGGAAGGCCGGTTTCCGTGAGTGCGCGATGCTGGCCCGCGGCAGCGAGTACGGGATGGCCGACGACGACGCCCGCCAGCGCCTTCAGGCATGGACGACGAGCCACAGCGGCGAGTTCGCCGCCTACGCCGCCGCCGGGGCCCGGGAAGGCGTCTCCTTCGCCCGCGAAGCCGCCCGCGATCCGCAGCGGTTCGACCACCTCAACGACCCCACCTGGCTGCGCGAGAGGTTCACCGCCGCCCACGGGGATCAGGCGGTGTCCGGATGACCGGTCCGCTCGTGCTCATCGAGCCGTACGCGAACCACCTGGGCGGGCACCACCAGCGCACGCTGGTAGCCCTCGCCCAGGCCCGGCCCGGCAGTCTGGTCATCGCCCCGCACGGGATCGCCGCCGAGTCGGTCCGTGCCCTGCGCGAGGCGGGTTCCCGGCTGGTCACCGGCCCGTCCGGGCGGGCGGCGGGCGGTCTGCTGGCCGCCGCCCGGTTGACCGCCGCGCTCTCCGCGGCCGGACAGCGGGTCTTCGGGTCGCGCCGTTGGCCCCACCGCCTGCGGCGGCTGCCGCACCAGGTCACCCTCCTCGCCCGCTGCCTCACCGAGGGGGCGGCCCTGCGGGCTGCCCGCCGGCTGGAGCCCGGCGCCGACGCGGTGGTGATCCTCACCGCGAGCGAGGCCCTGCACGGCGCCGCCGCCCTTTTGGGCGGCCAGCCGCACCTGCGGTGCGTCCACGAGGCGGTCACCACAGAGGACGCCGCCGTACGGCTGCTCGGCCGGCTCGCCCGCCGGGGCGAGGGACGGGTGGTCGCGGTGTATCCGACGCAGGCCGTCGCCGACCAGTTCGCCGCTGCCTTCCCCGAGCTGCCCGCGGTGGTCGGCGGCTTCGCGGTCGACGACGGCCGCCGCCTGTCCGCTGCTGAACGCGAGGGCGGCCGGGCCGCGTTCGACATCCCCGCCAGCGAGGCCGTGGTCTGCCTGGTGGGCGGCTGGTGGCCCTACAAGGACATCGACACCGTCGACGCAGCCCTGGCCCGGCTGAAGGAGCCGATGCACCTGGTGGTCACCGGCTCCCCGCTGGACGAAGCCGTCCTGAAGCGGTGGCGGGACCTGCCCGGCCTGCGGGTGCACATCGTGCCCGGCCCGGTCAGCGAAGCCGTACTGCGGCTGGTGTATGCCGCCGCCGACGCCGCCCTGGTCACCCGCCGCCCCGGGACCGGCAAGGAATCCGGGCTCGTCATGGATTCCGCCCGCCTCGGCGTCCCCCTGATCGTCTCCGACCACGATCCGGCCCTCACCGCCCGCCTGCACGGCCAGCCTTGGGCTCTGACGTTCGCTGCCGGCGACCCGGACGCGCTCGCCGACGCCCTGCACACCGTCATCCGCCAGCCGCCCCCGCTGCCCGGCCCCGACGCCCCCGGCCTGCTGGGCATGCGGTCGGCCGCCGGGCAGGCCGACTTCCTCACCCGCACCTTCGCCTGCCTGCGCACAAAGGAGTCCTGAATGCTGAGCACGCCTCCCGCGCTGATCGCCGTTGTCGGCCCCATCGAGCCGCCCCTGCTGGACGCCTGGGTCCGCCACTACCGGTGGCTGGGCGTCGAGCGGTTCCTGATCGCCTTCCACTTTCCCGACCACGTCCCCGACATCCGCCGGCACGAGCTCCAGGCCGCCGTCCGCGAGCTCGGCATCATCCCCACCGGTACCAGCACCGGCCCATGGCATGAGTACACCAACACCCAGCTCAGGGACGCCCTGCGGCACCGGGCCGGGCCCGGCTGGCACCTGCTCGCCGACGCTGACGAGTTCCAGCAGTACCCCGCCCCGCTCGCCGAGGTGATCGCCCAGGCCGACAAGTCCGGGCACCGCGTGGTCGGCGGGCTGCTGCTCGACCGCGTCGCCGCCAGCGGACGCCTGACCGGCTGGCGGCCCGAAGGCGGACTCGACCTCGCCTATCCCCTCGGCGGCCACCTCACCCACCGGCTTCTGCACGGCGACCCCCGAAAGATCGTCCTCGCCCGCCACGACGTGGCCGTGGCCTCCGGGAATCACCGGGCCCCCGGCCACCGGCCGGATGCGGACCGCATCTGTGCGGTCCACCACTTCAAGTGGCGCTCGGGCATCCTGGACGACCTCCACCGACGCATCCAGCACTTCTCCACCGGCACCTGGCAGGAACACACCCCAGCCGTCCGCGACGAGGCTGGCCGCCTGCTGGCCCACGTCGGCCAGCACGGCGGCGTGATCAACACCAGCGACCCGCGGTTCGCCTTCCGCCGGGTGAGCCTGCACCGGATGCCGTCCGGCTGGCCCGCCGAGGCCCGCAGCATCTTCACCACCTGGCAGCCCTACGCGCACACCGGCCAGGACTGAGACAATGCCCGACGCTCGCACACGCTCGCCGCGGAAGGGATGACCACGTGCCCCTCGCCGTTCTCCTGGCCGGCCTGACCGGCTCCGGGAAGACCACCGTCGCCCAGGCCCTGGCCGCCCGCGGCTTTACCCGGCTGTCCGTCGACGAGGAAGTCCACCGCCTCCACGGCCGCTACGGCGTGGACTACCCCGAGCACACCTACTTCGAGCGCGAACGGCCCGTCATCGCAGCGATCCGGCAGCGGTTCCTCAAGGAGATCGAGGCCGGGAACGATGTCGTCCTGGACCACGGGCTGTGGCGCCGCACCGAGCGCGACGCCTGGCGGCAGGCCGCCCGCGAAGCGGGTGGCCACCCCCAGGTCGTCTACCTGCCCGCCGACCGAACCGAGCTGCTGCGACGCCTGGCCGAGCGCAACCAGCGCGAGGACGCCAACGCGCTGACCGTCACCCCCGAAGCCCTCGACGACTTCTTCGCCCGCTTCGACGTCCCCGCCGAGGACGAGGAAGTGATCGTCTACAGCGGAGACTTCAACGCGCTCGTGGCAGCCCTCCGCGACGCCCGCCAGCACTGAGCCCCGGTCATCACTCACACGGGTGCAGCTTGCCTCCACCTTGACCGGCATCCTCGCTGTTCACCACCACTGAGGCGTCAACTCCGCTTTCGTGGCAACACCTTGAAGATCAAACGGTGTGCATTCACCCGATTACTCTGTGCGCTCGTCTTGTCGGTTCAATGAGGAATCCGTATGAGCTACACAGAGCAGGACGTGCGCGAGGGGCGCCGGCTGATGGACGACGGCCGGGAGAACCGGCTGGTGATCGGGGACAAGCTGCTGTCCGTCACGGCTGCGGGCGGGGAGGGTGTCTTCGACCGGTATTGCGACGAGATCAGTCTGAACCTGCGCACGGCCCGCCAGTACCGCCACACCGCCCGGATGTGCACGCCGCCGGTGCGGCAGCTCGTAGCGGACAGTGGCGTCCACGTCAGCTACAGCGTGCTGCGGGAAGGCGCCCGCTTGTCCCCCTCCGGCAAACCGTACGACGAGGACTACGGCACGCTGCGGGCGATGCTGCGGGAGGCCCGCGAGACGGGCGCCGTCCGGATCTCCTTGGCCCAGTACCAGCGGGCCCTGGGCACCGGGCCGGCCTTGCAGGACCTTCTGGACCCAGCCGGGGAAACGTCCGTGTCCCAGTACCTCGGTGTCCTGCTCCAGGACAACCCCGCCGAACGGGACAAGATCCTCAGGGACTTGGTGGAGGAGGACGCCGACTTCCGGGACTCGGTGAAGCGAGCCATGGACGACAAGCGGCGCCGGGACCGCGAGAACCGCATCGACTGCCCCGGTGGGAAGCCGAGCAAGGCCCAGGCCCTGGCCCGCGACCTGGTGCGGCTGCGGGACCAGGCGGTGGCCTTGATGAACCGCTACCCGCGGGCTGTGTCGTTCACCGACGAACAGCGGGCCGCCTGCGAGGAAGCGCTCGGCACGGTCGAAGTCCTCGCGATGTGGGTCAAGGTCCGGCTCGGCAGGGAGACGGCCGGTGCTGAGCGGGCCGAGGCCCGGGACATGGTGGCCGTGTGATGGACCCGGTCACGGACGACGGCGAGGACCGCCTCAACGCCGATATCGAAGAGTTCGCCACCCATGACAGGAAGGGCGGCTGGGCCCGGGCCCTGCTGATTGCCCGGCGTGTCCAGCCTGACGAGGGGCATGGAGTCGGCTTCGAGCAGGAGTCCACGAAACGGTTCGACCGAACCGTTTTCCGGCGTATCAGCGCGCGGGAGTTCGCCCGCCGCTCGGGGACAAGCCACAAGCGCGTTATGGCCTTTCATGAGGCGTGGAAGCGTGCGGCTGCCGACGGGATCGTTCCCCCCTTCCACAAGCTGGAACCCGGCTTGCACGTTGAGCTGCCGGACGAGGAGGAGGTGCCGTTCTTCGGCGAGCACGGCTACTACCGCAGCTACGAAGCCCGTATGAACAACGGCGAACGACGGCAGGCGATCGAGCAGGAAGCCGAACGGGCAGGCATCAAGCCGGGCTCCCCCGTCTACGTAGCTCAGCAGCCCAAGGCGCTGAAGACCGCGATCCTGGCCGACGCCACCGCCCGTGCCGCCGCGAAGGAGGCCCTGGACGAGTTCGAGCGGCGCCAGGCCCACGCGGACACCGAAGACCGGTCGGCGGCCCGTCACGCGGCCGAGGATCGCGACTGGGCCTTCGACCGCGCGGCAGCCCTCGCCGGACGCCAGCAGCAGGAGGTGGAAGCCGCGGATGTCGAGCGGGCCGTACGGGCCGTCGCCCGGGAGACGGCCGACCCGGACCTGGCCCTGGCCGTGTTCACCGAGATGACGCAGGTCCGCCTGGGCACGCTGCGGGTGCTGTCGCTGCTGCAACGCAGCCAGTTGCAGTTCACCGACGACCGCCGCCGGGCCATCGCCGAGCTGTGCGGTGCCTCCGAGGCGGCCATCGGCTTCATCCGCGACCTGGTCGCCGGGCCCTACACCGCGCTGAACGATGACGCCCTGCAAGCGTTCCTGGACGAAAGCGAGAAGAAGCTGGGATGAGCGCCAAGCACGACAGCGGCACCCCCTCCCAGGCCGAGCAGGACGCGATCGACGTGCTGCTGTGGCTGAACCACAACACCGGCCGCGAACTGTCCTACGCGGATATCGCCCGCGGCACTGGCATCCCCGACGGCAGCCGGCTGCGGCGGGCGGTACCCCGGGCTCGTGCCGCCGCCCACGTGCTCGGCCACCGCCTCGAACAGTTCATGCCGTCCCGCGACCCGCAGCGGCGCGGAGCGAGGGTGACCCGCTTCCACAAGTCCGGACAGGGCGACGAGTTCGGGGCCCGAGACGCCCTGCTCGCCTGCCGCAAGGCCGTGGCGTACATGGGCGACATGCACCGGGCCTGCACGTTCGAGGCAAACAACCCCAACAGCATCGAGCCCGAGGCGTTCGGGCAGATGGCCGAGGCCGCCGAGGGCTGCATGAAGACGGTCAGCGGCGTGGAGGGCCTGGGCAGCAAGGTCCTTCAGGCGCACGGGACCATGCGGCGCCAGGCCCAGCGCATCGCCGACCTGGAGGCACAGGTTGCAGAGCTGACCTCCCGCCAGTCTGCTGCCTCCGCTTAAGGCGGTAGACGCCCGCAGTGACCGGGGGCCGGGCATCGCCCGGCCCCCGGTCACTGCGGGCCGCGGTTGACGTGCCGCATCATGCGCTTGCCAGCCTCGCGGGCGGCGGCCAGGTCGTCCTCGGTCTCGGTGAGCTTGCGCCTGAGTTCGTCGCGCTCGGCGCGTATCTCGTCGCGCTCGACAGTGAGCCGTTCCACGGCCGCCAGCAGCTCGTCGATCCGGGCGGTCAGCTCCTTGGTGCCGGCCTGGTCGAGCTGGGCGCCCAGGGAGCGCTGGACGGCCTTCTTGAGGCGGTCGCGTTCCTCGCGCAGGGCCTTGTTCTCCTCGCGGACCAGGGCCAGGTCGGTGGCCAGGCTCGCTGCAGAGGCGTCCGCCCCGGCCTGGCTCTTGCGGCGCCCGGCCTTGGCCTGGTTCTTCATGGCGGCCTCGATCTGCTCGCGCACTCCTTCGGCGTAGACGAGCCAGTTCGAGACCCCGGCGGCACGGGCCACCGCGGTGAAGCTGATCGTCTCCCCGCGCTCGGCCATCGCCTCCAGCGTGGCCAGGACCTTGGCGCGTTTGGTCTGGCTGTCCTTCTTGCGGGATGCCCGCAGCACGTCACCGGGGGTGCGCTTGGCCTGGTTCATGCCGTGCTCCCGTCCCTCGGGGCGGGGAAGGCGGGCATGCCGAGTGCGACTGCGGCACGGCTGCCCTGGGCGGCCCGCACCTTGCGCAGAACGGTCGCGGCCTGCTCGACCTCTTCCCGCTCGACCGGGCTCATGGCCTCCACCAGCTTCCTCATCGTCTCTGCGGTCCCCTTGAAGGCCGCGATCTGGTCATCGAGGTTGCGGACGACGAACTCGTCCGCCTCCATCATGACGGCCATCTCCCGGTCAGCCTTCAGCGAGCGGATGTGGTCCTCGATGGCGGGCAGGTACGAGGGGTCGGGCCGGTAGGAGGGGCAGGCGGCGCACTGGAAGCGGATCGGGCACGCTTTGCCGCCGGCCTTGACGTTGGACGGCTCGGTGCAATTGCCGAACGGCACCGCCACCGACCTGGCCTGGTACGCGGTGGCCGATGCCATCGGCGCGGGCTGGCCCTTGCGGTCCACCGTGTGCAGGCGCATCACGTTGACCGCCTGCCGCTTCCGCTTCTGACTGATCTTGTAGTAGCGCTGGGTGGTCTGCATCGACTTGTGGTCCATCAACTCGCGCAGCACGTCGATGGGCACTCCGGCGTCCGCGTGCCGCTGGGCATAGGAGTGCCGGAAGGCGTACGGGTAGATCAGCGAGGTGTCGAACGGTACCCGTTCGCCGTCCTTGCCGAACTCCTCGCCCAGCAGGACGGGGATGCGCTTGGTCCACTCGCGGATCAGGGTAGAGATCTGCCCGGAGACCAGGTGCCGCACGATCCCGTCCTCCCCGGCCGGCGGGAACAGGTACGGCTCGCTGCCGGTGGGCAGCTCCAGCGTGTCGCGGACCGCGAGCCAGGTCTTGATCGTCTCCACGGTGTCGGAGGTGATGGGCAGGCGGCGGCCGTTGCGGCGGCCCTTGCGGTTGTCCCAGACCAGCGACCAGTCGCCGCCGTCGTGTTCGAGGCAGTTCGTCCGCAGCTCGGCGATCTCGTACGGGCGCCGCCCGGTGTCCCGCAGCAGCTCGTAGACGGCGCGGCCCATCGCACCGACCTGCTCGGAAGTCATCCGGCCGTGGGAGACGCCCTGGCCCAGCAGGTGCGTGTGCTGGTCGAGCTGGGCGATGACCGTCTCGGGCAGGGCCTTGCCGGTCTCGTCCTCGTTCGCCTCCTCCTGCTTGATGACGTGGCTGGAGTGGCGGGCGAAGCTGGCGGACATGCCGTCCAGGTGCCCGGCGGCCCGGTTGTAATCGAGGACCTTGAAGAAGAACGACAGCAGGGCGCCCCGCTGCTTGTTCGACATTGGATTGCCGTCCAGCTTCGGCAGGTGGCGGAAGGTGTCGACCACGGCGTTCATGTCGGCGAAGGCCAGCGCGGCCGGGTCCTCGCCGCCGCCGGGCCGGATCTGAAGGGCCCGGGAGGCGGCCAGACAGGCCCGCAGGGCCCGGCGGACCTCGCTCGTCGTCGGCTTCGTCTCTGCGATCCAGGTGACCAAGATCTGCCGCAGCCATGGCTGCCGCACCTCCGAGACGTCCAGACCACCGGGGCGGTGCGTCGGAGTACCGCGCAGTCCCCGCACGCCGAGTTCGGACAGGTCCAGCACGTCCCTGCTGGCCGGGTCGACGCCCTGGAAGCGGTCGAAGGCGCCTGTGACGATGCGGTGGGTCTCCCGCAGCAGGGCATCCACGTTCGCCTGGGCCGGGCCCGTGACCTGCTCGGCGTCGGCGGCGGCAATGCTCATCACGCGGTCGGCGAGGTGGGCGACGGCCTGGCGGACCGCGACCGGGTCGATCTTCTGGCCGCGTTCGTCGCGCTGCTGAAGCGCGTACAGCATCTCCAGGCGGGTCACCGGAGGCAGGGGCGCGAGCGAGAACTGGTGGATGTTCAAAAACGGCGCCTGCCGCTCCAGCCACTCCGCCGTCACCACCGGCGCCGGGCGCCGCCGGCGAGACACGGCCGTGTGCTTCTTCCACCGGGTCTGGTGCATCGAGCACAGCCCGAAGGTGGCCCGCGCGTCGTAACGGCAGCCGGGCACCGCACAGGCGGGCGACGGAGGGTACGGCTTCTGAACGGCGATCCACGCATCCAGGTCGGAGCCGGGGTCACGCTGAAGGTGCTTGTGCCGCCGCGAGCCGTGCGCGTTGCACAACCCCCACAGGATCGACTCGCGCGGGCATCCCGCAACGCGGCAGGCGGCCCGCTGGCCCGCGATCACCCGGTTGCGGTCCGGGACGAAGACGGCCCGGAACTCCCTCAGCTCCAACTCGCTGGCGCGGCAAGCCTTCTCGCAGGTGGCGCACAGGCCCCGGGTGCGGGACAGGCCGTCGCAGGCCGCCGTGGCGCACCGGTAGACCACCGTGCGGGGATTGTCAGGGTCCCCGTTGAACAGCCGGGCCTCACTGTCCCACTCGCCCGGACGCCAGCCGGTGTCGATCCGCTCGCCCAGCCACGCGGTCCAGCCCGCGAGCACGTCCGGCGGCAGGCCGTCCATGCCCGCCTTCCGCGCGGGTCGGGGCTGGTGCAGCGGTACGACATTCCCCGTCGCCGTCACGCGCTGGCTTCCTTCCTCTTGGCGGCCACCATCTCGACGGCGTCGCGTTTGTCCTGGTCAGTTGCGTGGGTGTAGGGGTCCATCGACTGCGGTGAGGCATGCCCGGCCATGTTCTGGGCCACATCCCTGGGCACCCCGGAGCGGACCCACCGGGTGATTGCGGAGTGCCGGAACATGTGAGGCCTGGCCGCGAACCCCGCCCGCTTGGCCAGCCGCCTAAACAGCTCGTACGTGCTGGCGTACTTCATCGGCTCGCCCAGCGGGGCGCGGAAGAGGTTAACGAACACCATGTCGCAGCCGGCCGCCTCCGGTATCTCGTCGCGCTCGTAGCGGTAGTCCGAGTACAGGGCGACGGTCTCGGCCTCGACCGGAATCCAGCGGGACTGCCGCGACTTGGCGTAGGCACCGTTGCTGTTCAGCCGGCGCCGCACGTGCACGTGCGGCCCCTCGATCCGGCAGCCCAGCGAGCTGGAGTCGGGCAGGAAGTGCATGTCCTCCCGCCGCAGCCCCAGGGCCTCGCCGATACGCATCCCGGTCACTGCCAGCAGGGAGACGAGGAACCGGTCACGGGCGTGCGTCGTGCACCCGATGACTTTGGCGATCTGCTCGTCCGACAGCCACTCGTATCCCGGCACCGCGACGCGGTACTTGATCCGCCGGGACTGCACCGTGCGGTGCTGGCCGTCCTCGCCCGGATCGAACCCGGGCGGGGTGTAGCGCAGGAACTTCGGCTGCACGAGCTGGCTCACCACGCTCGCCGGCACCCAGCCCTGAAGCGCACACCACGACAGGAACTCACCGACCGTCCCCATGATCGCGTTGGCGGTGCCCTTGCTGCGAAACCGCGGCACCGGATCGGGCCTTCGCCCCCGCGACGGCAGCGGCTCGTCCACCAGCCACCGCATCATCGCCATCAGCTGAGCCAGGCTCGGGCGGGTCCAGTCCACGCCGTTGGCGGCGCAGTACGACAGGTACAGGGCGATCCGGCCCGCGTACGTCCGCTCGGTGTTGTACGCGCGGTCCGCTCCACGCAGACCCGCCAGGTAGGCACACGCCTCGATGTGCAGTTCGAAGGACTCGTTGACGACGACCCAGTACGTGGAGCCGTCACCAGAGATGGCACGTTCGGCTCGGAAGTGTTGGTGCAGGACAGTAGAGATGGCCAACGTGCCTTACACCCCTTGGATATCTTTAAGGCAAGTGCGAGATCACCATACTTGCCTTACATGCCTGAAGGAAGTCAGGAACCCAAGATAACCACGATGCCCATGGCGTACTCGGACGTCACCATCCCGGCGTCCTTCCGCCTTGTACGCACCCAGCCCGTGAGTGCCCGCAGCCGTGCCCGTACCGCTCGATTCATCCGGTTCATCTCAACCCCCGTGAAGAAAGGTCCTGTTGTTCGCTGATTGCCTGCCGGCTGTCAGCCGGCCTGTCGATCACCCGCGTGTCTCGTCGCCCCCGCCGGGAGCCGTCACCGACCACCCCCTCCCAGCACCCCGCCCGCCAGCCCGATCACCACGGGCACCACGCCCACCGCGACGAACGCGGGCAGGAAGCACAGCCCGACCGGTGCGCTGACCATGACGGCCGCCCTGCGGGCCCGTGCCGTCGCCGCCCGCGCCCATTCGGCGCGGGTCTCGGCGGCGAGGCGGGCGACGGGAGCGGCCAGCGGGAGTCCGGAGACGCCAGCCCGTTCCAGCAGCCGGGCCAGAGGCCGGGCGCCCGGCAGCGTGGCCAGGCGCTGCCAGGCCGCGGCCGGTTCGCCGCCGAGCCGGACCTCGGCCGCGCCCCGCGCCAGCGCATCGCCGACCGGTCCTGACAAGGTTTCTCCCACGGCCTGCGCGGCGGTCACGGGGCCCGCGCCCGCCGCGATGCAGGCGGCCAGCAGGGCGGCGGCCAGCGGGAGCTGGCGTTCCGCCAGGGCCGCCTCCCGGGCCCGCTGCCGCGTGCCGGCCGCTTCCTGCCGCAGCCGCCACCGCCACAGTCCGGCCCCGCAGACCAGTCCGGCCGCGACCCCGGCGAGACCGCCCACCAGCACCCAGCCGGCGCACGCCACACCCGCCGACGGCAGCCAGCGCCCGGCGGATCGCCACGCTCTGCGCCGCGCAACGGCCGCCGCCCGCCCGCCGGCCACCAACTCCGCCAGCCGCCGGCGCGCTCCCCGCTCCCGCCGGACCAGCCACAGCCACCGGGCCGCCCAGCCCAGCAGCGCCGCGACGCCCAGGACCATCCCCAGCCTGTGGACAACGTCGCCGCTCATGCCGCACGCTCCTGAGCCCCGCGCATGATGTGCCGCACCCACCACAGCCCCAGGCCCTCCAGCACCGCGCCGGCCGCCAGGCAGCCGAGTCCCGCCGGGGTGTGCAGCAGGATGTGCAGCGGGTCGGCGCCGAGGGCGGCACCGAGGGCGAGGCCGAGCACCGGGAGGCCTGCCAGCAGCACCGCCGTGGCACGGGCCCCGGCCAGCTGGGCGCGCAGGTCGTTGCGCTGGTCCCGCTCCGCGCGCAGGGCCGCCTCCAGGCGGTCGAGTCCGTCCGCGAGCCCGGCGCCCTGGTCCACGGCGACCCGCCAGCATGCGGCGAGTCCGCGCAGCCCCTCCGCCCCCGGCTGCCGCGCCGCCGCGGCGAGCGCCCCGGGGACGTCACCGCCGAACCGCGCCGCCGCCAGCACCGTCGCCTGGGCGTCGCCCAGCCCGCCGGAGTCCAGCGCGGCCCGCAGCAGCTCCTCGCCCGGTTGCCGACCGGCGCGCACCTCACCGGCGAGCGACCCGCACAACGCGATCACCGCGTCCCCGCGCCGGTCGCGCTCCCGGCGCCGCAGGGCCGCCAGCCGCAGGCGGCGCAGCACCGGCACCCCGGCCGCCCCCGCCACCAGCGGCAGCACCGAGGCGCCCAGCACGGCGAGGACCACCCCGGCGACGAGCGCCCACCACTCCCCGTGCAGCCGCCCCGTGATGCGCTCCCACTCCCGGAGCACCACGGGCCTGCCTGTCGGTCCGCCGCCCACCGCTCCCCCGCCGGCCAGCAGCAGCCGTGCCCGCCGGGCACCGGCCTGCCGGCCGCCCGCCAGCCAGGCCGCGCTCATCAGGCAGGCCACGGCGAGCCCCGTCGAGACCTCGGTGACCGCGTTCACCGGCCACCCCCGCTCCGGTCCCGCAGGAGCCGCCGGAGCCGCTCCCACCCGGGCTCCTGGACGAAGCCCCCGGCTCCCCAGCGCAGCGCCGGTACCGTCCGCACCAGGCCGGACGGGTCGCGCTCCAGCACGTGCACCTCCGCGATGCGCCGCCGCCCGGCCCGGTCCCTGACAAGGTGCAGCACCACTGACACGGCGGCGGCCAGCTGGCTGTGCAGCGCGAGGCGGTCGAGCCCGGCGGCCGTGCCCAGCGCCTCCAGGCGGGCCGGTACATCGGCGGCCGCATTGGCGTGGACAGTGCACGTACCGCCTTCATGGCCCGTGTTCAGGGCGGCCAGCAGGTGGACCACCTCCGAGCCGCGCACCTCGCCGACGACCAGCCGGTCGGGGCGCATCCGCAGCGCCTGGCGCACGAGGTCCTCCAGAGTCACCAGCCCGGCGCCCTCCTGGTTGGCGGGCCGGGTCTCCAGACGCACCACGTGCGGGTGGTCGGGCCGGAGCTCCGCCGAGTCCTCGGCCAGGACGATGCGCTCGTCCGGCCCGACCAGCCCGAGCAGCGCGCTGAGCAGGGTCGTCTTGCCGCTGCCGGTCCCGCCGCTGACCAGGAAGGACAGGCGGGCGTCCATCAATGCCCGCAGCACCCGGTCACCGCCCGGTGGCACGGTGCCCGCCGCCGTCAGCTCGTCGAGGGTGAAGGCGCGGGGCCGCACGACCCGCAGCGACAGGCAGGCGCTGCCGACGGCCACGGGCGGCAGTACCGCGTGCAGCCGGGTCCCGTCGGGGAGCCTGGCGTCCACCCAGGGGCGGGCGTCGTCCAGGCGGCGGCCGGCGACGGCGGCGAGCCGCTGGGCGAGCCGGCGCACGGCCAGCGCGTCCGGGAAGCGGATGCCGGTCAGTTCCAGACCGCGGCCGCGGTCCACCCAGACCCGGTCAGGGGCCGGCACCAGGACGTCGGTCACCGCCGGGTCGGCGAGCAGCGGCTCCAGCGGGCCGCTGCCGACCAGTTCGGACCGCAGCCGCTCGGCCGCCCGGAGGATCTCCGCGTCGCCGAGCACCCGCCCCTGCTCGCGCAGGGCCTGCGCCACCCGGGCGGGCGTCGGCTCGGCCCCGCTCTCCGCCAGCCGGCGCCGCACCTCGTCCAGCAGTCCCTCGGGCAGGCCATCGGGCCGGCCGTCAGGCCGGCTGTCGGGCAGACCGGGTCCGGCCGGAGGCGATGTGGTCGTAGTGATCGTGGTCCTCATGCCGTCCTCGCCTCCACCAGGGCCCGCTCCCAGAACTCCTTGCAGAAGCGGGCCAGCGGTCCCCGCCCGGAGGCCGCGGGCGGCCGGGCCGGCTGGTGGGGGCGCTGCAGGGCGGGTTCGACCGGGATGTCGCCCGCGAGCGGCAGGTCGAGCAGCCGGGCCACCTCGTGGTCGTCGAGGCCGGGTGCGTAGGGCCCGCGCACGGCCACGCGCAGATCGCGCAGCACCATGCGCACGGCGGAGGACACCCGTTTGGCCGCGGCGACGGCGCGCAGCTCGGCCGGGACCACCAGGAGCCCGATGTCGAGCTGGGCGAGGACCTCGGCCACCGCCTCGTCGACGCGGCGCGGCAGGTCGACCACGACCGTGCCGCCGCCGCGCCCGGCGGCCGCCAGCACCGCGCGCACGGCCTGGGGCGGGACGGCCACGCAGTCCCCGCGGTCCCAGCTGAGCACCCGCAGCGAGTGCAGTTCCGGCAGCGACGCCTCCAGCGCCGCGCCGCCGACCCGGCCCCGTGAGGCGGCGAACGCGGGCCAGCGCAGCCCCTGCGCCGTCTCGCCGCCGAGGACCACGTCGAGGCCGCCGCCCAACGGATCCGCGTCCACGAGGAGGGTGCGCAGCCCCTCCCGGGCGGAGGTGACGGCGAGGGCGCAGGCCAGGGTGGAGGCGCCGGCCCCGCCCCGGCCGCCGATGACCCCGACGGTCAGGGCTGGCCGTCCGACGCCCTCGGCCACGTCGGCGATGCGGTCGACCAGCCACTGCTCGCCGTCGGGCAGCATGAGCACATGGTCGGCGCCGATCTCCACGGCGCGCCGCCAGACCCCGGAGTCGTCCTGGTCGCGGCCGACCAGCACCACGCCGCGCCGGCGGGCGGCACCGCGGACGCGCCGTGCGGCGTCGTCGCCGACGAGCACCAGGGGCGCGGCCTCCCAGCTGCCCCTCGGTTCCGGGACGCCGTGGTGGACCTCCGGTGTGGCGCCGGCCGCCGCGCACAGGCGCAGCAGGTCGTCGAGGAGCTGTGCGTCCTCGGTGACGATCAGCGGTCCGCTCTGGCGGCCGCCTCCGGCGGCGGGCGGCGGATCGTGTGTGACGGTTCCGGTCATGGTCGTCCCCCTTCGCTGCGTGTCTCGCGCAGCCCCTGCGGCCCCGCGATTCCCAAACCTGTGAAGAACCGGCAAGGGCCGTCTTATGGACGGCCGACAGAAACCGGCCAAACGCGACCCCGGCAAACGGAACGGGCAGAGAACTCGCCGCATGCGGGGCGCGCAGGAATCACGGTGCAGGGATCGGGGAATGGAAGGGGATCTTGGTTGAAAACTGTGGACAAGTCCGCCGTTGTGAATATCGCCTTCACCCGTACAGGTGAGTGCGGCTCATGTTCCGGACCGGACCCGCAGCGCAGCCCGAGAATTACCCACAGTAACGGGTCGTGCACATGCCAACGCAGGGTCTGCAGCGGACACCCGGCCACCATCAAGGCCGTCATCGGAACGAGAAAAACCCACCCGGACATGCGACGACCCCCGCCGGGGGGGAGAGCGGGGGTCGTCCCCACGGCCGACTCGGGGGGGGAGGAGTCGGGCCGGGTTAGCACGGTCGCGCGAACGATCCGTGACTTCCATGGTGTACCCGAGAGCCCTCTCAGGCAAACCCACGCGCCCTACCTTACGCCGAATGAGGTGCGCCTATGCTCAGGAGCGTGGAAAACCACTCCTTGCCGCGCACAGCCGCCTTCTTTGACCTGGACAAGACGGTCATTGCGAAGTCGAGCACGCTCACGTTCAGCAAGTCCTTCTACCAAGGCGGCCTGATCAACCGCAGGGCTGTGCTGCGCACCGCATACGCCCAGTTCGTCTTCCTCGCGGGAGGCGCGGATCACGACCAGATGGAGCGGATGCGCAAGTACCTGTCCGCGTTGTGCCGTGGCTGGAACGTCCAGCAGGTCAAGGAGATCGTGGCCGAGACACTGCACGACCTGATCGACCCGATCATCTACGACGAGGCCGCCACCCTCATCGAGGAGCACCACGCCGCGGGCCGGGACGTGGTGATCGTGTCCACCTCGGGCGCCGAGGTGGTGGAGCCGATCGGCGAGCTGCTGGGCGCGGACCGGGTCGTCGCCACCCGCATGGTCGTGGGCGACGACGGCTGCTTCACCGGCGAGGTGGAGTACTACGCCTACGGCCCGACGAAGGCCGAGGCGATCCGCGAGCTGGCCGAGTCCGAGGGATACGACCTGGCCCGCTGCTACGCCTACAGCGACTCGGCGACCGACCTGCCGATGCTGGAGGCGGTGGGCCACCCGCACGCGGTGAACCCCGACCGCGCGCTGCGGCGCGAGGCGGTCGCCCGCGAGTGGCCGATTCTCGACTTCCACCGGCCCGTGCGGCTCAAGCAGCGCCTGCCCGCGTTCTCCGTGCCGGCCAGGCCCGCCCTGATCGCGGCCGTCGCCGTCGGAGCCGCCGCGGCCACCGCCGGTCTGGTCTGGTACGCCAGCCGGCGCCGGCCCGCGTCCGTTTAGCTCCTCTTTGAACCTAAAAGTAAAGAAGCAGAGCCAACCCTTCCGTTGGCTTCGGTCCTGGAGTACAAAGGAATTAGCGGCCCGCGAGACCAAGGGAATCCGAAAGGATCACCTTCGGAACGCAATTGGCCCCACGGACCGAGCATGGAAACCGGGCACCCACGCGACGTCGACCCGTCGATTACGGGCCAGCCGCACCAGGTGACGGGCAAAGTCCCCGACCTGATGGGCAATTGTTCGAGGACGCTTGGTAACCCGGTGGACATGCCAGCGGCGGTACGAGTCCTCGTACCGCCGCATTGGTGTGCCGGGGGCGGTGCACTCGGCGCTCAGGTCACGGTGCCGGGAGGCTCTGCGCCCGGCGCGGTCGGGCCGGTTCAGGCCGCGCCGCGCTGCAGCGCCTCGCAGACGGCCGTCGACTCGCGCGCACCCAGCTCGACCGCCCGGCCGCAGTGCGCGATCCAGGCGGCCACACCCTCGGGCGTCCCGGAGACATAGCCCTCCAGCGCGGCCAGATACACCTCATGGCCCAGCTCCGCGTAGCCCACCTCGGCCGGGCAGACCGACTTCGGGTCGAGTCCGCTGCCGACCAGCACGATGCGTTCCGCGGCGCGCGCGACCAGGCCGTTGTGCGAGACGAAGGGCCGCAGCGCGAGCAGCTCCCCGTGCACGATCGCGGCCGTCACCAGCGCCGGAGCGGAACCGCCCGCGATGATCACCTCGGCCAGCCCGTCCAGCCGCCCGTGCATCTCCGCAGCGCCGGGCAGCTCGAGCGTGAGCAGCGGCTCGTCGACCGGCTCGCTCTCCTTGCGCGGGCGGCCGACCTGCTCCGCCTTGTCCGCGGCGGCGACCAGATGCAGCCGGGCCAGCACCCGCAGGGGCGACTGGCGCCAGACGGACAGCAGCTGCCCCGCCTCGGCGGTCAGCCGCAGCGCCGCGCCCATGGTGCGCGCCTCGTCGTCACCGCTGAAGTCGGTGCGCCGGCGCACCTCCTCCAGCGCCCAGTCGGCGCCGGCCAGCGCCGCCGAGCCACGGGCGCCGCGCAGCGCCGCCTCGGAGGTGATCTCGTTGCTTCGCCGCCGCATGACCCGGTGCCCGTAGACCCGGTCGACAGCCTTGCGCACGGACTCCACGGAGTCGGCCACGCCGGGCAGGGAAGCCAGGGCGGCGAGCGGGTCGGCGGACGCGCCTGTCGTACTCATGAGTACGACCCTACGCACCCCGCGCGCCCACCCCACGATGGAGTGGTCTTCTTCACGCCCGCCTGCCACCCACAGTCATCGCCGCACTACGCTTGGTGAACATGAAAATTGCTTTCGTCGGGAAGGGCGGCAGCGGCAAGACGACCCTGTCCTCCCTGTTCATCCGCCATCTGACGGCCGAGGGCGCCCCGGTCGTCGCGGTCGACGCCGACATCAACCAGCACCTGGGCGCCGCGCTGGGCCTCGACGAGACGGAGGCGGCTCAGCTGCCCGCGATGGGCGAGCACCTCCCCCTGATCAAGAACTATCTGCGCGGCACCAACCCGCGCATCGCCTCCGCCGAGACGATGATCAAGACGACCCCGCCCGGCGAGGGCTCCCGGCTGCTGCGAGTGTGCGAGGACAACCCGGTCTACGAGGCCTGCGCCCGCCCGGTGGAACTCGACGGCGGCGCCGCCCGTTTGATGGTCACCGGCCCCTTCACGGACGCCGACCTGGGGGTCGCCTGCTACCACTCCAAGACCGGAGCGGTGGAGCTGTTCCTGAACCACCTGGTGGACGGCCCCGGCGAGTACGTCGTGGTCGACATGACGGCGGGCTCGGACTCCTTCGCCTCCGGCATGTTCACCCGCTTCGACATCACGTTCCTGGTGGCCGAGCCGACCCGGAAGGGGGTCTCCGTCTCTCGCCAGTACAAGGAGTACGCCCAGGACTACGGCGTCACCCTGAAGGTCGTCGGCAACAAGGTGCAGGGTCCGGACGACCTCGCCTTCCTCCGCGACGAGGTCGGAGAGGACCTGCTGGTGACGGTGGGCCACTCGGACTGGGTCCGGGCCATGGAGAAGGGCCGGCCGCCCCGCTTCCGCCTCCTGGAGGAGCCCAACCGGGAGGCCCTGCGCCGGCTGCAGGCGGCCGCCGACGCCACGTACGAGCTGCGCGACTGGGAGCGCTACACCCGCCAGATGGTGCACTTCCACCTCAAGAACGCGCGCTCCTGGGGCAACGAACGCACCGGAATCGACCTGGCCGCGCAGGTCGACCCCGGTTTCGTGCTCGGCGAGAGCGAGACCGCGGGAGCAGGGGCGGGCGCCGGCGCGGGGGCGGGTGCGGGAGCGGGCGTCACCGCCGGCGCGTGACGACCGCGCCCACGCGTCAGTCGTTCACACACCGCGCCCCCCACCTCAGCCCTTCGCCCCCACCCCCCACCTCAGCCCTTCGCCTTCGCGCCCCCTCGTCAGTCCTTCGCCGCCTGCGCCCCGGGCACGCCCTTGGGCGCCGGGGCGGGGCCGGCCTCGAGGAAGGACTTCCAGCCCTTCTCCGGGGCCTCGCCGACGTCCAGCGTGCGCAGCTTCTTCAGCACCTTCGGGTCCTGGGCGTCGAGCCAGTCCACCAGCTGCCGGAAGGAGACACACCGCACGTCGGGCTTGTTGCACACCGTCTCGATGACCTCCTCGACGGCCCGCATATAGGTGCCGCCGTTCCAGGACTCGAAGTGGTTGCCGATGATCAGTGGTGCGCGGTTGCCGTGGTAGGCGCGCTCGAAGCCCTGCAGCAGGCCGTCACGCATCTGGTCGCCCCACAGCCTGTGCTTACCGGGGTCGCCCTGAGTGTTGGTGCCCGACTGGTTGACCATGAAGTTGTAGTCCATGGTCAGCTGCTCGTAGCTGCGGCCGGGGAACGGCACCAGCTGCATCGACAGGTCCCACAGGCCCTTCCGCTTCTTCGGCCAGACCTGGTTGTTGACGCCGCTGGTGTCGTAGCGCAGGCCCAGGTCGCGGGCCGCCTTCCTGAAGTTCTTCTGCCCCTCCAGGCATGGGGTCCGGGCGCCGATCAGCTCCTTGTCGTAGTCGAAGGGCAGCGGCGAGGCGTCCGTCATGCCGGTGGTGGTCTTCCAGGTCTTGACGAACCGTTTCGCCTGGGCGATCTCGTCCTTCCACTCCGCCACCGACCACTCGCCGACACCGCCTTCGCCGCAGAAGTGCCCGTTGAAATGGGTGCCGATCTCATTGCCCTCCAGCCACGCCAGCCGGAGCTGCTCGACGGTGTCGGCGATACCCTGACGGTCGTTGAAGCCGATGTCGGAGCGGCCCGGGGAGTGCTGCGGCGGCCGGTACAGATCGCGCTTGTCCTCCGGGATCATGTACACACCGCTCAGGAAGTACGTCATGGTCGCGTTGTTCTCCCGGGCGACCCGGCGGAAGTGGGAGAACAGGTTCTGGCTGTCCTCGCCCGCTCCGTCCCAGGAGAACACCACGAACTGGGGTGGTTTCTCGCCCGGCTTGAGCCTCTTGGGCCGGGGCAGATGCGGCTGCGCACCGGTGTAGGCGGTGGAGCCGTCGCCGATCAGCCGGATCACGTTCTTCGGCGCCGGGGCGGGCTTCGCCTTGCTCTGGGAGCCGGAGCCGCAGCCGGCGAGGGAGGCGGCGCCGACCGCGGCCATCACAGTGCCCGCGGCGATTTTTCGGGTGGCGGCCATCCGTCCACCTTCTTCCTTCTCTCGGGCCAACCCTGCTGAGGGCGATCTCCGCCAAGCTCGCACGGGAGCGAGAAGGAATTAATACGACAAGCCGATGAAAGGGCTGCTTCACCCGACAGAGGGATTCATTCATCCATTTGCCATGAAAGTCGTGGTTTGGTCTTTACTCTGAATTGCGATTCGTTTACTGATTGTTGAAGTCAGCAGTTCGTTCAGTTCGGTTGTTCTCTCTGCCCTTGTCCCCAGCTGGTGCATCCCGCCGTCCGCGATTCCACACCCCGAGGAGACGGGAACCATGTCCGCCTGTGTCCCCGCCCATGCCCGCGGCTCGAAGCCCACCGAGCGCACCCACCCCCCGCACAGCCCGCCCCCGCCGGGCCGCCGGCGCTTCCGCATCGCGGGCAGCGATCTCTCGGCCTCGATCACGGTCTTCCTGATCGCCCTCCCCCTGTCCCTCGGCATCGCCCTCGCCACGGGCGCCCCGCTCCAGGCCGGTCTGGTCGCCGCGGCCGTCGGCGGACTGGTCGCCGGACGCCTCGGCGGCTCTCCGCTGCAGGTCAGCGGCCCCGCCGCCGGACTCACGGTGGTCACCGCCGACCTCATCCAGCACTACGGCTGGCGCACCACCTGCGCCATCACCGTCCTCGCCGGTCTCGTCCAACTCGCCCTCGGCAGCCTGCGGGTGGCCCGTACTGCCCTCGCCGTCAGCCCCGCGATCGTGCACGGCATGCTCGCCGGAATCGGCGTCACCATCGCCGTCGCCCAGCTGCACATCGCCCTGGGCGGCACCCCGGAGAGCTCCGTCCCCGACAACCTCCGCGCGCTGCCCGCTCAGTTGGCGCAGCTGCGCCCCGACGCGGTGTCCGTCAGCGTGCTGACCCTGGCTGTGCTGCTCCTGTGGCCGAGAATCCCCGGCCGGGCGGGAGACCGGCTGCGCAAGGTCCCGGGCGCGCTCGTCGCCGTCGCCGGTGCCACCGCCGTCGCCGCGCTCGCCGGGCTGGCGCTGCCCCAGGTCCACCTGCCGTCCTGGAGCAGCCACGCCCTGGCCGGGCTGCCCGAGGGGCCGGTGCTCGGGCTGATCGCGGCCGTGCTCACCACGACGCTGGTGTGCAGTGTGGAGTCGCTGCTGAGCGCGGTCGCGGCGGACAAGCTGGTCGGCACCCGCCCCGGCCCCCTCCCGGTCAAGCGCTCCGACCTGGACCGCGAACTGCTCGGCCAGGGAGCCGCGAACATCGTCTCCGGCTCGCTGGGCGGGCTGCCCGTGGCCGGTGTCGCCGTGCGTACCACGGCCAATGTCCGGGCGGGTGCGGTGAGCCGGAACTCCACGATGCTGCACGGCGTTCTCATAGTGATCGCCGCGCTGCTGATGGTCCCGCTCCTGGAGCTCATCCCGCTCGCCTCGCTCGCCGCCCTGGTGATGGCCGTCGGCATCCGGATGGTGTCCCTGCACCACATCCGCACGGTGACCCGCCACCGGGAGGCCCTGGTCTACGCCGTCACCACCCTCGGCGTGATCTGCCTCGGCGTCCTGGAGGGCGTGGCGCTGGGCATCGCCGTGGCCGTCGGCGTCGCCCTGCACCGGCTGACCCGCACCCGTATCACGCACGAAGAGGAGGGAGGAGTCCATCACGTCCATGTCAGAGGCCAGTTGACGTTCCTCGCGGTGCCGCGGCTCAGCCGTGCCCTGCATCTGGTGCCCCAAGGGGCGAACGCCGTCGTCGCGCTGGACGGGTCGTTCATGGACCACGCCGCCTACGAGACGCTGCAGGACTGGCACCAGACCCACACCGCACGCGGAGGCACCGTGCGGATCACCGGCCGCCGGCCCGGCGTCCGCATCGCCGAACCCGCCGTCCTCGCCGCCGATCCCGCCCGCGGCGCGGCCGCGCGGAACGGTGCCGCCGGACGTGCACCCTCCGGTGCCGACTGCCGCTGCCGCCCCTGGACGCCCTGGCGCAACCACCAGTGCGAACGCCCACCAGCGGTGAACCCGCCGCCCGACGAGAGGAACGCATCCGACGACAAGTTCACCCCCGCCGCAGGCGGCACCGCACCCGCACCCGCACCCGCACCCGTCAACAACCCACCCGCACTTACCCACGTTTCCGGCACCGGTGACGCCACATCACCCGGCATCGGAGGGCTGCAACTCGTGCGCGGCATCAGCGCGTTCCAGCGCAACACCGCCCCGCTGGTCCGCGAGGAGCTGGCCCGGCTGGCGCGTGAGGGGCAGCGGCCCACCCAGCTGTTCCTGACCTGCGCCGACTCCCGGGTGGTCACCTCGATGATCACCTCCAGTGGTCCGGGCGACCTGTTCGTGGTGCGCAATGTCGGCAACCTGGTGCCGGCGCCCGGTGAGGAGAGCGGTGACGACTCGGTGGCCGCGGCCATCGAGTACGCGGTGGACGTGCTGGCCGTGCGTTCCATCACGGTCTGCGGGCACTCGGGGTGCGGTGCGATGCAGGCGCTGCTCGGCTCCTCTGCGTCCGGCGACGGCACCCCGCTCGGACGGTGGCTGCGGCACGGGCGGCCCAGCCTGGAGCGCATGGACGACGCGAGCGCGCCCCCGGCTCGACTGGCGGGGAGAGCCGCGGCGGACGCGGTGGAGCGGCTCTGTCTGACCAATGTGGTCCAGCAGTTGGAGCACCTGCGCGCCCACGAGTCCGTGGCCGGTGCCCTCGAGGCCGGGAGTCTGGAGCTGCACGGGCTGTACTTCCACGTGGGCGAGGCACAGGCGTATCTGCTCACCGGGACGGACCGGGAGCCGGTGTTCGAGCGGGTGCGTGAGGTGGACCTGGCGGTGTGAGGGGCCCGCCGGGCCCCTCCGCGCGCGTCCGCCCGGCCCCTCCGAGCGTGGCCGCCCCGCCCCTCCGAGCGCGTCCGCCCGGCCCCTCCGAGCGTGGCCGCCGGGCCCCTCCGAGCGTGGCCGCCCCGCCCCTCCGAGCGCGTCCGCCCGGCCCCTCCGAGCGTGGCCGCCCCGC
>NZ_BAAAIZ010000113.1:0-842 GCF_039526425.1 Streptomyces thermospinosisporus | reverse complement strand
GCGCTACCCAACACCACCAACGCGACCACTGATTGATCGGCTACACCACGAGAAGGGACATGACCTCAACTAGCAAGCCCAGTAAGGGAACTAGGCAACTAGCCCAGGGACCCTGACTGAACCTGCCTTGACACCAGGGCAAGGAGAAGGCCCCCTGGCCTCGGCAACCAGGGGGCCAGTGTGTGAGCCGGCCCTCAGTCCTCCCATGAGTAACAGGAGTCGTTGACGTGCGCGCCTCGGTGTCCGGGAGGCAGGTTGCAGGGTCCGTGCTGCCAGGAATCCCCAAGGACGTCTGTCAGAGCCCCACACGTCACGGAATCCAGCCGCTCCCCTCTCAGCTCAGCCACCTCTACCGCGGCCTTACAGCTCTGGGCCAGGAACCCTACGGCCCTCAGTAGCTCTGCCTTGGTAGCCGACCCATCAAGGGCCATGGCACGCCTGACATCCTCCATGGCCACCTCAAGGATGAGTTCCTCCCTGGTGTCAGCCAGAGCCTCAAGAACTCCCCCTGGCTGACAGAACCCTGCCTTTGTCCCATCCGTGGGCATCCTTCGCAGCCTCATGCCACTCCCCTCTATGCCCTCTGTGCCTAGCTTTGTAGCAAGCTATTCGCGCATGCCGAGCATAGCGCGGATGCGTCAGACAGTGCGGTAGCCGAGCATGATCCGTATGGATGCGGCACAACCACCGTGGCGACGTGTTGCCAACGAGCTTGAGCAGCGGATAGCGGATGGCACCTATGCCAAGGGCTCACGTCTGCCAGGGACCGTGCCCCTGGCCAATGAGCAGTGTGCATCGTGAAAACTGCACGTCAGGTGGGCTGGTGTGCACGGGGTTCGGTG
>NZ_BAAAIZ010000112.1:0-11906 GCF_039526425.1 Streptomyces thermospinosisporus | reverse complement strand
GCCGCGCCCGCGGCCTGCGCCGCCGGGACCGGCTTGCGGAGCAGCAGCAGCGCCGCGTCGTCGTGCAGCCGGCCGCCCACATGGTCCAGCAGCTCCTGGTGCAGGGCGGCGACGGTGCGCTCCGGCTCGTCGCCCACGTTCCGGGCCAGGCCCTGTGCGAGCGGATAGAACTCCCGGTCGCCGTCCCGGGCTTCGGTGACCCCGTCGGTGTACAGCAGCAGCTGGTCCCCGTCGCCGAAGGGCAGCGTGTGCAGGGTGGGCGCCTCTCCCGACAGGGCGCGCAGTCCCAGCGGCGGCGTCGGCCGGGTGGGCGCCACCGCGGTCACCTCGCGGTCGCGGACCAGCAGCGGGGGAGCGTGGCCGCAGTTGACCACCTCCAGGTGCCCGTCGCCCGGGTACCCGGCGACCACGGCGGTGACGAAGTCGTCGTGCCCGAGGTTCCGGGCCAGGCTGCGTTCGATCCGCCCGACGACGTCGAGCAGGTCGGGTTCGTCGTGCGCCGCCTCGCGGAAGACACCGAGCACCAGCGCGGCCGTCCCCACCGCGGGCAGTCCCTTGCCGCGCACATCCCCGACGATCATCCGCACGCCGTGCGGGGTCGGGATCAGCGCGTAGAGGTCGCCGCCGATGCGGGCCTCCGCCGCGGCGGCGCTGTAGCGGACGGCCACCTCGAAGGGGCCCACCTTGCCGGGCACGGGGGCGAGCAGCGCGTGCTGCGCGGTCTCGGCGACGGACCGGACGGCGGCGAGCACCCGCTCCCGCCGCCCGCGCAGGGCACTGGCCAGGGCGCTGGCCAGCGTGACGGTGACCAGTGCGGCGAGGATGACGGTCAGCTCCCGGCCGGGCACCTCGCCGCGGATCCCGGTCGTCGCACCGGCGACCGTGGCGAGCAGACCGACCCCCATCACCTGGCGCCAGCCGCTGGTGGCGGCCGCCAGGGCGGGGCCGGTGGCGAGCAGGGGCAGCCAGATCATGCCCCGGCCCCCGAAGATGTCGACGAGGACGATGACGCAGACGATCAGGAGAGGCAGCGCGGGCGTGGCGCCGGCCCAGTGGGCCAGAGCGCGGGCCCGGGGCGACGACTCGTGATCCGTTGTCCTGCTCCTCTTCCCGCTGCGTAGCTTCGGCAGATGGTCGTCGTCACCATGCTGTCGGGCGTGCCTCATGTGTCGTCTGCAGTCCTCACCGGCAGCGCGGCATGCGCTGTCTGTAGATCTGTCTGGTCGATGTCCTCTCATATTCAAGCAAACCTGGACATCTCCTATTTCACAAGGGTGCCGTTTTCAGATAGTGAGTGACAGATTGCGGGTGATCCGGCCCGCCGTGGGGATCAGCAGCCGGCGGACCTCGTCCAGCCGGGGCAGCCGGTCCGCGCGCATGGAGACGCCGATCGAGCCCAGCCGGTCGCCGCCGTGGACGGGCACCGCGACGCACAGGGTGCCGAGCGCGTACTCCTCCATGTCCATGACCGCGGGTTCCCCGGGATCGGCCTCGAGATGGCGCAGCAGCTCCCGCTCGCTGGTGATCGTCCGGGGGGTGAGGTCCTCCAGGCGGTGCCGGGAGAGGTAGTCCCGGCGGGAGGCGTCGTCCAGCTCGCGCAGCACGGACTTGCCGAGGGCGGTGGCGTGCCCGGCGTCCTCGAACCCCACCCACAGATCCACCCGGGGTGCGCGCGGACCGTCGACGATCTCGGCGATCCGGATCTCGCCGTCCTCGTAGAAGGTGAGATACGCGGCGGTGGCCAGCTCGTCCCGCAGGGCCGCGAGCGCCGGGCGGACCCGGGTGATCAGCGCCTGCGTGCGGCCGCCCTCGTGCAGCGTGAGGAACTGGTCGCCGAGGACGAACCCGCCGTCGTCCAGCTTCCGCAGATAGCCGTCGTGGACCATCGTCCGCAGCAGGTGGTACGCCGTGGCCAGCGGCAGCCCCGCCTCCCGCGCCAGCTGCTTGGCCGGCGCGCCGTTCTCGTGCCCTGCCGCCGCCTCCAGCAGCCGGAAGGCGCGCTGCACGGAGGTGATCAGCGTGGGACCGCCGCTCATGGCTCAAGCCTGCCCCCGTACGCCGTCCGGAGCAACGCAGGGCCGCGCTCCGCCACCTCCGGGACACCGGCTCGCCGGCGGTCGGTCGTGCCCTCTGCGTGTGCACCGGGACGGGTGATTTCGGATGATCTACGGTGATTCGATGCGACGTGTGCCGTGGTGGGCCCTGCTCTCGTCAGGACTGGCGCCCGTGGTGCTGATCGCCGGCTGGGTGGTCGCGGGCCTGATGGCGGGCAGCTCCTACGACCCCGCCACCAAGACCATCAGCGTGCTGGCCGCCGACGGCGCCCCCGGAGCCTGGGTGATGACCGGGGCCCTGGTCGTTCTCGGGCTGTGCCACATGGCCACCGCCTGGGGGCTGAGGCCGGCCGCGCTCCCCGGGCGGCTGACCCTGGGCGGCGGTGGCGCGGCCGCGGTGGTGGTGGCGCTGTTCCCGGCGCCGAGCAGCGGAGGCTCCCTGCAGCACGGTTCGCTCGCGGCCGTCGGATTCGTCCTGCTCGCCGTGTGGCCGGTCCTGGCCTACGACCCGAACGGCACCGCGGCGTGGGCGCTGCGCCGGGGCCCGTGCCTGGCGGCGACCGCGGTGATGGGAGTGGGAGCGCTGTGGTTCCTGTTCGAGCTGCAGCGGCACGGCGCCCTCGGTGTCGCGGAGCGCCTCGTGACGTTCCTCCAGTCCGTCTGCCCGTTGCTGGTGGTCGTCTCCTGCCTGCGCCACCAGCGGCTGCGCAGCCCGGTGGGGCCACGGTCCCGGGTGTGACGGTCCCGGTGTGACGACCCGGTGTGACGGTCCCTGGTGTGAAGGGCGCGCGCTCAGACCTTCGCCCGGTACGCCCGCATCGCCAGCGGGGCGAACACCGCCGCGATGCCCACGGCCCACACCAGCGACCACATCACCGGCTCCGCCACCGGCCCGCCGACCAGCAGCCCGCGATAGGCGTCGGACAGATGCGTCACCGGATTGACGTCGCTCCAGGCCTGGAGCCAGCCCGGCATGGTGTCGACGACCACGAAGGCGCTGCTGGCGAATGTGATCGGGAAGATCACGGTGAACGAGAACGCCTGCACCTTCTCCGGGTCCCCGGCGAGCATCCCGATCAGCACCGCCGTCCAGGAGACCGCCGCCGCGAACACCACCAGCAGCAGCGCGCCCAGCAGGAATCCGCCGAGCCCGCCGGTGATCCGGAACCCCATCAGCGTCCCGATGCCGATCATCAGCAGCATCGCCCACACATGCTTGGTGAGGTCCGCGATGATCCGGCCGATCAGCGGCGCCGACCGGGCGATGGGCAGGCTGCGCAGCCGGTCGAACACGCCCTTGGTCAGATCGGTGTTCAGCGCCATCGCCGTGTACACGGTCATGAACAGCGTGTTCTGGACGATGATGCCGGGCAGCGCGTACATCAGGTACGCCTCCGACGAGCCCGCCATCTGCCCGCCCAGCACATAGGTGAACAGGAACACGAACATGATCGGCGTGACGCTGTAGTCGACCAGCTCCAGCGGGTTGTGCTTCACCGCCACCAGGCTGCGCCACGCCATCGTCAGGGTCTGGCTCGCCCATGCCAGGGGCCGCACCCGGCCCGGGCCGGCGAGCGGGGCGGCCACCGTCGCGCCGGTCATCGTGCGCTCACCGCCTTCTCGGGCTCGGCGGACCCGGCGCCCTCGGCGTCCTCGCCGTCCGCGTCGCCGTCCGCCTGCGGCTCCGCCCGGTGCCCGGTCAGGGCCAGGAAGACTTCGTCGAGCGAGGAGCGCCGCAGTGCCAGTTCGCCGACCCGGATGCCGGCCCCGTCCAGCCGCCGCACCACCGTCGGCATCAGCTCCGGGTCCTTCACCGGGGCCGTGATCACCTCACCCTCGATCCGGGTGCCCGGCCCGGCCGCCTCGCCCACCAGACCGTGCACCACGGGCAGTTCGGCCGGGTCGAGCGGGCGGACCTCCAGCACCTGGCCGCCCACCTCGGACTTCAGCTGATCGGGCGTGCCCTCGGCGATCACCCGGCCCCGGTCGATCACCACGATGTCGTCGGCCAGTACATCCGCCTCGTTCAGGTACTGCGTGGTCAGCAGGGCGGTGGTGCCGTCCGCGACCAGCCCGCGCACCATGTCCCACAGCTCCCCGCGGCTGTGCGGGTCGAGCCCGGTGGTGGGCTCGTCCAGGAACAGGATGCTGGGCCGCCCGACCAGACTGGCCGCCAGATCGAGTCGCCGCCGCATGCCGCCGGAGAACGTCTTCACCGCGCGGCCCGCGGCGTCGCTGAGCCGGAACCGGTCCAGCAGCTCCCGGGCGCGCGCCCGCGCGTCCCGTCTGCTCATCCCCAGCAGACGGCCGATGAGCAGCAGATTCTCCGTGCCGGTCAGATTCTCGTCGACCGCCGCGTACTGGCCGGTGAGCCCGATCAGCGAACGGACGGCGGCCGCCTCCCGGACGACGTCGTGCCCCGCCACCCGTGCGTGCCCGCCGTCGGGCGGCAGCAGCGTGGCGAAGATCCGCACCGCCGTCGTCTTGCCCGCACCGTTCGGACCGAGCACGCCCAGCACCGAACCGGTCCGGGCCGCCAGATCCACCCCCGCCAGGGCCTCGGTCTCCTTGAACCGCTTGACCAGGCCCTCCGCCTGGATCGCGTAGGTCATGGGATTCCCCTTGCGGCTTTCGCGCTGTCGCGGACGTCGCGGTTCGGCGCCCACCCTTCCACAACTGTGACGCACGCCACTGACATTCCTCTCGGTGTGCGCGCGAGGCGCGGCGACGCAGGCGTCCGCGGCTCAGGCACCCGACGCTCAGGCGTACGCCGCCAACGCGCCGGCGGCTCGGGCGTCCCCGGCTTAGACGTCCTCGGCTCGGGCGTCGGCGGCTCAGGCGTCCTCGGCTCAGACGTCGGCGGCTCAGGCGTCCTCCGCTCAGAAATCGGCAGCTCAGGCGTCCCCGGCTCAGGCGTCCGCGGCTCAGGCGTCGGCGGCCACCTGGCCGCGCAGTGCGGTGAGCAGCCAGTCATGGGCCGCACCCGGTGTCGGCTCCGGCCGGCTCCCCGGCGCGGTGGCCACCACGGACGCCAGCTCCCAGTACCCGTCCAGCCGGGGGTCGGTGGCCAGCTGCCCGGCCAGCAGGCGGCGGAAATCCGGCGTGTCCTTGGTGCGGTAGGCGGCGGCGTACGCGGCGACGAAGCCGTCCAGCGCCTCCCCGGGCCCCGGCTCCTCGCCCCGGCTGATGCGGGCGCCCGCCAGCCGGTACGCCTCGTCGAGCCCCGCGTACAGCACGGCCGCCCCGTCGGAACCGGCGGCCCGGTGCGCGGCCGGCTGGGGTTGACCGGCGCCGGAGCAGGGCCGGGACACCAGGGCGTGCAGCCGGGCGAAGGCGAGCACCTGCCCGGGGTCCGGATCGTCCGGAACCTGAGGTACGGCCACCTGAAGGAAGGCGGCGACCGCGCGGGCCGGCATCCGCGGCGGCAGCCAGCCGCGCCAGAACCGCGCCAGCGGTGCCGTGCTCGGCGGCACCTCCACCGAGCCGATCAGCATCAGCCGGTCGGCCCGCTCGCCGGGCGGGCACGCGTGCACCATCCGCAGCGCCGCCTCCCGCCACCGCAGCGCCCTCAGCTCGGAGCCGAGCGCCCGCAGCCGTCCCGCGACGGCGCTCTCCAGCGCCCCGCCCGCCCCGTCGCGTTCGCCGTTCTCCTCCCGCCGGTCCTGCTCGGCGAGGATCCGCCGCACCTCGGGCACCGGCACGTCGAGGGTGCGCAGGGAACGGATCAGCCGGAGCCGCTCCAGCGCCCCGGGGCCGTAGCGGCGGTGCCCGCCCGCACTGCGGGAGGCCTCCGGCAGCAGCCCCTGGTCGGAGTAGAAGCGGACGGTCTTGACGGTCACGCCCGCGTGCTCGGCGAGTTCACCGATGCTCCACAGGCCGTCGTGCGCCATGAACAGTTGAACCTCCCTCAGGGGGAGTTCCTACGGTACCGGCCGGTGCGGGCCCGGGACCGATCCGGGACCGCTGACGACGATCTGCCGAGGAGCGTTCCATGACCGTCTTCATCCTGGTGCCCGGCGTGTTCACCGGCCCCCGCATCTGGCGGGACACGGCCGCGCGGCTGACCGCGGCGGGCGCCCACGCGCATCCGGTCGCCCTCACCGGACTCTCCGGCGCCCGCACTCCCGGGCCGTCCGGCGTCTCGCTGGAGACCCACATCGAGGACGTGCTCGCGGCCGTGGACTCCGTGTGGTCGGCCTTCGGGCAGGAGATCGTTCTGGTCGGCCACGACTACGGCATCCACCCCGCGATGGGCGCCGCCGACCGCAGGCCGGACCGCATCAGCCGGATCGTCCACCTCGACGCCGGCATGCCGCAGGACGGCGTCCCCGCCCTCGCCGCGGTGCCCGACGGCACGCTCCGCGCCGAGGTGACCGCACGCGCCGAGAGCGACGGCCCCGACGGCGAACTGCCGCCGCCGGAAGGCGACGACTGGGCGCGCTGGGGGAGCACCCAGGGCCTGTCCGCCGCCGCGCTCGACACCCTCGCCGCCCTCGCCGCACCGCAACCGCTCGGCACCCTGATCCAGCCGCTGCGGCTGACCGGCGCCGCGGCGGCGGTGCCCACCTCCGGGGTGCTGTGCACGGGCAACGGAGCCAGCATCGAGATGGTGCAGCGCCTGGTCGACTTCGGAGACCCCGCCCTGCAGGTGCTGGCCCGCCCCGAGGTGACCTTCTTCGAACTGGCCACCGGGCACTGGCCGATGCTCTCCTGCCCCGGCGAGCTGGCCGAGGTGCTGCTGAAGGCCGCCGCCGGTGAGGGCCACCGGCTCCAGCCGGCCGGCTCCGCGCAACTCCCCCCGCATCTGCGGCCGTTCCTGCTGGACGTGCCCGAACGCCCCCGGGAGCGCCACGGCGCCGTCGACCTCCACCTCCCCGAAGGCGACGGACCGCACCCGGCGGTGGTCTTCGTGCACGGCGGTCCGGTGCCGGCGCACGCCCGCCCCACCCCGCGCGACTGGCCGACCCTCAGGGGTTACGCGCAGTACGCGGCGTCCGAGGGCGTGATGGGAGTGACCCTCGACCACCGTCTGCACGACCTCTCCGCCTACCCGCTCGCCGCCGCGGACGTGGCCGCCGCCGTCGAGCTGGTGCGCAAGGACCCGCGCGTCGACGCGGACCGGATCGCCCTGTGGTTCTTCTCCGGTGGCGGACTGCTCGGCGCGGACTGGATCGCCGCGCCCCCGCCGTGGCTGCGCTGCCTGGCGGCCAGCTACCCCGTGCTCGCGCCGCTGCCCAACTGGGGCCTGAACGACGGCGGATTCCGTCCGGTGGCCGCGATGGCGGACGCCGGAGACCTGCCCCCGTTCGTCCTCACCCGCGTGGGCCGGGAGTCGCCCGAGATCGCCGCGACCGTGGAGCAGTTCCTCGCCGCCGCCGAGGGCCGGGAGCCGGGCGTCGAGATCATCGACGCGCCGAACGCCCCCCACGCCTTCGAGACCCTCGACCACGGCCAGGAGTCACGCGAGGCCGTGCAGCGGGCGATGCGCACGGTGCTCGCCCACCTCCACCGGCGCGCCTGACCGGCCCCCGGCCTGTCGGCAGAGGCTCGCCGGCGAACGGGCTGAGCCGAACGAGAGGCCCTGGGGCCTGTCTTTCGGATCTTGCCGCGGGTCGCGGGGTCCGGCACGCGCATCTGCGGCTTTGTCGTCGGTTGGCGACTCCCCCACGCTCGGCTGCGTTCGCGCGGGAGGGACCCCCAACGCGTCGCCGCCCTCCTCCGCCTCGCAGCTGCACGCACAGACCCCGCTCGGGGCTGCTGCAAGGGAACCGCCACCGGAAGCGACAAGATCCGAACGACAGCCCTAGCCCGCGTCGCGCGCCAGCACCCGGCGGGCCGCCTCGGCCTCCGCCGCCGGCGGCGACAACTCGTCGAGCGTGTCCAGCTCGTCGTCGCTCTCCAGTTCGCGTTCCCAGGCCGCCGCGAGCCGCTCCTGATCCCCGCGCGGTGCGGAGCCGACGTTCTCCCGGTGCTCCGGGTCCAGTGCCGCCAGGAAACGTCCGACGGGATCGGTCACCATGCCCCGCTCCTCTCCTGAGTGCGCTCTCGGCATTGACCAGCGGTCCCGCCGCCACCCGTCCGGCATGGCACGGCGGCATCCCGATGGCCGCTCTCACGTCCAGTGTCCCGCCTTGCGGGATGTATCGAATATCGATAGGTTTCCATCGTCATTCGATCGAGAGGTGCTGCCGTCATGCCGAAATCCGTCGCTGCTTCCGACCGGCCGGGCGCCGAGGCCCGCACGGACGTCCTGGTGGTCGGGGCCGGGCTGGCCGGCCTGCACGTCGCCACGCTGCTCGCCGGACGCGGCCACGACGTGCTGCTGGTCGAACGGCGCACCCGCCTCACCGGGGCGATCCGCACCACCGGGATCTTCGTGCGCAAGACGCTCGACGACTTCCCGCTGCCCGCCGCCCATCTTGGCCCGCCCATCCGCCGCGTGGTGCTCTACCCGCCCGGCCTGGACCGCCCGGTCGACCTCGTCAGCGACCGCGACGAGTACCGGGTCGGCGACATGGGTCCGCTGTACGAGTCGGCGGCGGCCGACGCTGCCGCCGCGGGCGTACGGATGGCGCTGGGCACCCGCTACGCCGGCCGGCGGGACGGCACCGTGCACCTGATCGGCCGCGACGGCCCCACAGCGGTCCGGGCACGCTTCGTCGTCGGCGCCGACGGCGCCCGCTCACGCGTCGCCCGCGACCTCGGCCTGGACCGCAACCGCCGACTGCTGGTCGGCGCCGAGGAGGTGTTCGAGGTCCCCGCGCACGACGAACGGCCCACCTTCCACTGCGTGCTCGACCCGTCGCTCGCCCCCGGCTATCTGGCCTGGGTGGTCGACGACGGGCGGCACGCCCACGTCGGCGTCGCCGGATACCCCGACCGTTTCCCGCAGGGCCTGCGCCACGCACTCACCCGGTTCAGCGCCACGGCCCCCGGCCTGCGGGGCGTGCCGCGCCCCGGGGCCGTGGAGCGGCGCGGCGGCCCGATACCCGTGGGCGGAGTGCTGCGCCGCATCAGCTGCGCCGACGGACTGCTGGTGGGGGACGCGGCGGGCGCCGTCTCCCCGCTCACCGCGGGCGGCCTCGATCCCTGCCTGCGGCTGTCCGAGCTGGCCGCGGACGTCCTCGACACGGCCCTGCGCTGCGGCAGCGCCGAGCCGCTCGCCCGCTACGACGGGGCCGCGCTGCGCGCCGAGTTCCGCGGGCGTCTCACCCTGCGCCGGGGGCTCGGCCTGGTCCGGACTCCGGCAGCGGCGAGTGCCGCGTTCGCCCTGCTGCGCACACCGCTCGGCCGGGCGGCGGCCGGCCGCATCCTCTTCGGCGACCGCTCCTTCCCGACCGTGCGCGCGGACG
The DNA here is from genome assembly GCF_039526425.1 of Streptomyces thermospinosisporus. Taxonomy (NCBI): domain Bacteria; kingdom Bacillati; phylum Actinomycetota; class Actinomycetes; order Kitasatosporales; family Streptomycetaceae; genus Streptomyces; species Streptomyces thermospinosisporus. The sequence goes on along the minus strand of NZ_BAAAIZ010000112.1, from coordinate 2,500 downwards.
GGGTGCCGGTCACAGGCCGGTGACCTTGCCGCTCGCCGCGATGTCGTAGACGAGGGTGACGGTGCGGCGGCCGCCGGGTGCCAGCGGGACGTCCCAGCGGACGATGCCGTCCGCGTCGACCGAGTCCGGCGCGGGCGAGCAGGCCTCCTTGCGCAGCCGCACCTCCACCGCGGACACCTCGGAGACCGGGATGCGTTCGCGCACCACGATCACCCGCTCGTCGCGTTCCGAGGGAGCGGAGAAGCGGGAGAGGTGCAGCCGGACCGTCCGGGTGGTGAGGGTCCGCCCGGTCAGGCCCGTCTCGCGGGTCTCCTCGGTGTGCCGCACCACGCGTTGGTCGTCACGGCTGCCGAAGGCGAGCCGGACGGGGGCGCCGGGGGCGGTGAAGTCGAGGGTTGCGCGGCCGGTGAACCCGCTGTCGCGGACCAGGTCCACGGGCCCGGCCAGCAGGGCGTGCCCCGAGAGATTGTCGAACCGCACCACCTGGGTGACCAGCGGCGACAGCTCGGGCGCGCAGGCGTACTCGCTCACCGCCGGCGCGGTGAAGGAGGACAGCGGCACCCGGTGGGCGCGGCCGTCCGCCGGGACGGAGACCGGGGCGGGGGAGTGCAGCACGCGCACCTCCCCGCCGTCGTCCACGCCCGGCAGACCGGGCACCGGGGCCGGACCCAGGTCCGAGATCTCCTCCTCGCGCAGCTCGACCTGCACGGTGCGCCGTTCGGCGGGGGAGCGGTCCTGAAGCGTCAGCCGGTCCTCACCGAGCCGGGGCGGTTCGGTCGAGCGTGCGGAACGCGCGGTGGACAGGGTGAGCCGCACGTCCGTCCAGTCCTCGCCGGTGCGCTGCCAGACCACCGCCTCGGTGTCCAGCGTCAGCGAGTCCCCGTCCAGCGCGGCACGGTACGCGGGCCGCCACAGCGCGCACGGGGTGAGGTGACGCACCTTCAGCCGGGCCGGCCCCCCGGCGGCGGCGTCGACGGTCAGCTCGATGTGGCCGGTCAGCTCGGCGGGTTCGGTCTCGGCGAGGCTCCTCGCCCGTACGGCCTCGGTGAGTTCGGTGGTGAGCGAGGCCAACCGGGTGTCGAGGGACCGCAGTTGCTCGCCGCAGTCCTCGCGTTCCGCGTCCACCCGGTCCAGTTCACGGCTCCAGCGGTCGCGGTCCGTCTCGCCGCGGCCTGCGCCCTCGCCGATCTCCCGCAGCAGATCGGCGGCGAGCTTCCCGAGCAGATCCAGGCGGGTCCGCAGCCGGGCGCGCCGCTGCTTCAGGGCGACCTGCTCCTCCTCCAGGGCCCGCACCCGGCGCCGCAGCGCCGAGTCGTCCTGGGCGGGCTCCGGCCCGCGCGGCGTCCAGGTGCGGACCGTCCGCACGTCGAGCACGGTGACCGGGTGCTCGGCGGTCACCTCGGCCTGCAGCGTGCGGTCGACGACCAGCGCGCTGACCGGCCCCAGACGCAACCGCTGGGTGCCGGCCCGCAGTTCGAGCGAGGCGGTGCGCTCGACGTGGGCGCGGTCCTCCAGGCAGGTGACGGCGGTGACGGGGAGAGCGATCGTCTCCGGTGTGGTGGACATGGGTCAGTCAGCTCCTGCGGTTGCCGCCTGCCAGGGCCTTGCCGGCCGGGATACGGATGTCGTAGCCGCCGTCGAGCGCGGCGGTGCCGCCCGCGGGCAGCGTGACCCGCCACAGGCGCGTGCCCGGCGCGTGCTCCTCGGCCTCCGCGTGGCTCTCCGGTTCCGGGCCGGTCCTGGACGTGACCTTCTCCGGTGCGGTCCAGTCGGCCCGTTCCTCTATGCGGATGTCGGCATCCGAGGTCACCGGCACCCGCTCGCGCACCTCGACGGTCACCGGCTGCGCGAGCCGGTTGGCCAGCTCCACATGGACCCGGTGCTCGAGCACGGTGACGTTGTTCCGCAGGCCCGCGGTCGACTCGCGCAGGCTGGTCCGGCGGGTGACCGCGAGGGCCTCGGCCGGACCGAGCCCCACCCGGCACACGCCGCCCGGGGCGAGCGTGGGCAGGGCCGTCGTCGCCAGGAACTCCCCGTCCGCGGTGACCTCCACCGGTCCGGCCAGCAGCGCCTGGTCGGTGGCGTTGTCCAGCACCAGCGTCGCGTACACCGCCTCCTCCACCGACGGCACGCACACGTACTCCGTGCGCAGACCGACGGGGATCCCGGCGACGGTGACGGTGTGCCAGGTGCCGTCCGAGGGGATGTCGGCGCGGGCGGCGGCGTCGTAGCGGTGGTCGAACGAACCGGCCGACTCCCGGGGCGGCACGGCGTGTCCCGGCAGCGGCAGCGCGGCGACCCCTTCCGCGCGCCGGCGGTGCTCCGCGGTCACCGGGTCGACGGCGGCACCGGGGAACAGCAGACCCCGGCGCCCCTCCGGCTCCTCCGGCCCGCTCAGCACGAGGGCGGAGTAGTCCAGCTCGTCGCCGCTCGGCCGCGGCGGGCCCACGGCAGGCGGCGCGGACGGCCGGGGGGCCGACCCGGCGGGTGGGGAGGGCGG
>NZ_BAAAIZ010000111.1:32913-43338 GCF_039526425.1 Streptomyces thermospinosisporus | reverse complement strand
GGCGCATCGCGCTGGCCGCGGCGGGCGTGCTGCGGCGGGACGGCCTGCCCGCGCGGGTGGCGCCCGTGCTGCGGCAGCGGCCGGGCGTGGCCGACCAGGCGGGGCTCACGGCCGCGCAGCGGCTGGCCAATCTCACGGGTGCGCTCACGGTGGCCCCCGGCGGAGAGCGGCTGCTGATCGGCGGGGGACCGGTCGTGCTGGTGGACGACGTCATGACCACAGGAGCGTCCCTGGCGGAGGCGGCGCGAGCGGTGCGGACGGCGCTGGACGGGGCGGCGCCGGATGTCCGGAAGAGATCGAGTATTTCGGCGCCCGCGTTCGTGTACAGGGGTGGGAGACGGGAAAGGAGAGGAGAACAACCCCACCGGACAGCTCAGGAGAGGGTGAGCCGGCGGATGGTGAACGAACGCTTGTACGCAGCCGTCGTAGCGGCCTCGCCAGATGCTTTCGAATTGAACCGGAACTGACTGAGATCTTTCGTCGTTGCAGGTTGTGAGAGGGTCAATTCACCTGAACGGAGGTACGCCGCAGTAGAGGGTGACGACATCCGTCCGGGCGAGATATGTTCGGTTGTAAGGAAAGGCGCAGGCCACACCTTACGAATCCCAATGCCGTGTCGCGGGTTTTCGGTAATCACCCGCGCTGGGGGAGTGGAGATCCCGCCCACGGGGGAGGAGGTGGACGTCACCCAGTCCGAGGTTCCGGGGCGACCGGAATCTGGTGCAAAAGGGAGACGCTCCGCAGCGGAGCGGAGCGATCCGGGAACGGAGTTCTGCGTGGACATCGTCGTCAAGGGCCGCAAGACCGAGGTGCCCGAGCGGTTCCGGAAGCACGTGGCCGAGAAGCTGAAGCTGGACAAGATCCAGAAGCTCGATGGCAAGGTGATCAGCCTCGACGTCGAGGTGTCCAAGGAGCCCAACCCCCGACAGGCCGACCGCTGTGACCGAGTGGAGATCACCCTCCGCTCCCGCGGTCCGGTGATCCGGGCGGAGGCGGCGGCGAGCGACCCGTACGCGGCGCTCGATCTGGCAGCGGAAAAGCTGGACGCCCGGCTGCGCAAGCAGCACGACAAGCGATTCTCGCGGCGCGGGGCGCGCAGGATCTCGGCAGCAGAGGTCCCCGCACACGTCCCGGACGCGGCGACACTCAACGGCACGGGCGCGACCGCACCGAAGGAGGAGCCCGACGCCGTTCCCACGAAGAAGATCGGCTCGCTCGAAGTGCAGGGAGACGGCCCCCTCGTCGTCCGCGAGAAGACCCACGTCGCCGCCCCCATGACCCTCGACCAGGCTCTCTACGAGATGGAGCTGGTCGGGCACGACTTCTACCTCTTCGTCGACTCCGAGACGAAGGAACCCTCCGTCGTCTACCGGCGCCACGCCTACGACTACGGCGTGATCCACCTCAGGACCGACACGATGGTCACCGAGTCCCATTCCCCCGAGGCGGGCGGAACCCTCGGCGGCTGACCTGCCGGGGCGGCAGGTGAGCGGTGCCCCTGGTGCGCGTGTGCGCCCCCAGGGGCACCGGTGTGCGACCCCTTCGCACCGCATGCCGGCGCCCGGTGTCCTCCGGGCATGGAATCATGGCTGCAACGGCTCAAACGGTGGGCCGTTGCCTTGGGTTGGCGATGGCTCAGGACCACAGGCCAAGCCGTCAGGGGGAGGAACGATGGCGGACAGCTTCGGACCGATGCGTGACGAGGACGCCGGCGACGGCGTCGTCGGCACGGGCCCCGACGCGGGCTCACCACGCAAGGAGCCGATCAGAGTCCTCGTGGTCGACGACCACGCGCTGTTCCGCCGCGGCCTCGAGATCGTGCTCGCCGCCGAAGAGGACATCCAGGTCGTCGGCGAGGCCGGTGACGGCGCGGAGGCCGTGGAGAAGGCCGCCGATCTGCTGCCCGACATCATCCTCATGGACGTGCGGATGCCGAAGCGGGGCGGGATCGAGGCCTGCACCTCCATCAAGGAGGTCGCGCCCAGCGCCAAGATCATCATGCTGACGATAAGCGACGAGGAAGCCGATCTCTACGACGCCATCAAGGCGGGCGCGACCGGCTATCTGCTCAAGGAGATCTCCACCGACGAGGTGGCCACCGCCATTCGCGCCGTCGCCGACGGCCAGTCGCAGATCAGCCCCTCGATGGCCTCCAAACTCCTCACCGAGTTCAAGTCGATGATCCAGCGCACCGACGAGCGCAGGCTGGTGCCGGCGCCCCGGCTGACCGACCGCGAACTGGAAGTGCTCAAGCTCGTCGCCACCGGAATGAACAACCGGGACATCGCCAAGGAGTTGTTCATCTCCGAGAACACCGTGAAGAACCACGTCCGCAACATCCTGGAGAAGCTGCAGCTGCACTCCCGGATGGAGGCCGTGGTCTACGCGATGCGGGAGAAGATCCTCGAGATCCGCTGAGGCACCGGCCAGGCCCAGCCTCTGCCGGGCCCAGCCTCTGCCGGGCCCAGCCTCTGCCGGGCCCAGCTTCTGGTGAGCCCGGTCTTCGCCGGGCGCCGCGTCAGCCGAGCGCGCGGGCCAGTTCGAGCACCAGGGGCTCGCGCAGCTCCGGCGCCTCGACGCGCTCCACCCGCACATGGGTGCAGTCCACCCAGCTCGCCGCCTCCACCAGCGCCTGCGCCACCGCCGGGACCGCCTTGCGGCTCTCCAGCGTCACCTGCCGGGCCACCAGCGTGCGGCCCTCGCGGGCCGGATCGACCCGGCCGACCAGACGACCACCGGCGAGCACCGGCATCGCGAAGTAGCCGTACACCCGCTTCGGCTTGGGCACATACGCCTCCAAGCGGTGGGTGAAGCCGAAGATCCGCTCGGTGCGCGCCCGGTCCCAGATCAGCGAGTCGAACGGCGACAGCAGCGTCGTACGGTGACGCCCCCGCGGCGGGGTCGCCAGGGCCTCCGGATCGGCCCAGGCCGGCTTGCCCCAGCCCTCGACCGTCACCGGCACCAGACCCGAGTCGGCGATCACCGCGTCGACCTGCTCGCCCTTGAGGCGGTGGTAGTCGGCGATGTCCGCGCGGGTACCCACGCCCAGGGACTCTCCGGCCAGCCGCACCAGCCGGCGCAGGCACTCGGTGTCGTCCAGCTCGTCGTGCAGCAGCGCATCCGGGATGGCCCGTTCGGCCAGGTCGTAGACCCGCTTCCAGCCGCGGCGCTCGACGCACACCACCTCCCCGTACATCAGCGCCCGCTCCACGGCGACCTTGGCGCCGGACCAGTCCCACCACTCGCTGGTGCGCTTGGCGCCGCCCAACTCCGTGGCGGTCAGCGGGCCTTCCGCGCGCAGCTGCTTGATCACCTGCTCGTAGGCGCCGTCCGGCAGCTCCTGGTTCCAGTGCGGGCGGCTGCGGTAGGCGCGGCGGCGGAAGGCGAAGTGCGGCCATTCCTCCACGGGCAGGATGCACGCGGCGTGCGACCAGTACTCGAAGGCGTGCGGCGGCTCGGAGCCGGATGTCCAGTACGCCTCCTCCACCGTCCTGCGGCCCACGGCGCCGAGGCGGGCGTAGGGGATCAGCTCGTGGGAGCGGGCCAGGACGGAGATGGTGTCGAGCTGCACCGCGCCCAGCGTGCGCAGCACCCCGCGGACGCCCGATCGGCGGTCGGGGGCGCCGAGCAGTCCCTGGGCCCGCAGGGCGATGCGGCGGGCTTCGTCCGCCGAGAGTTCCGTGGTGGGACGCACGAGAGTCATACGTCCGCACGATAGAGGCAGCCACTGACAACCGGCCCCGGCCCGGATCTCACCGGGCAGGCATCGGGTACTTCACCGGAGCAGGCATCCCGTACCTACCGGGGCGCCGGCACGTAGGGGGTGCTGGAGGTGAGCCCCAGGTCGGAGGGCAGCAGCGAGCCGATCCAGCAGTCCCGCAGCACGCCCTTGTTGTTGAGCGCAGAGCGCAGGGTGCCCTCGATGGTGAAGCCCGCGCGTTCGGCCACCGCGCGCGAGGCCAGGTTGCCGACCTCGGCGCGCCACTCCAGCCGGTCCATGGAGATCCGGGTGAAGGCCCAGCGGGCGGCGGCGACGGCGGCCTCGGTGATGAAGCCGTTGCCGCGGTGCTCCTTGGCGGCCCAGAAGCCGATCTCGCCCACGCCGAGGGAGCGCGAGGTGATACCGAGCATGCCGGCCAGCTCCCCCGTGGTCAGGAAGACACCGAAGGTGAACATCGACCCGTTCGCCCAGCCGTCCGGGGCCAGCTGCTCGGTGAAGCCCCGCGCGTGCTCGGGCAGGTACGGGGAGGGGATCGTGGTCCAGCGCTGGATGTCGGGGTCCTGACAAGCCGCGTAGACGGCGTCGGTGTCCTGCGGACCCACGGTGCGCAGCACCAGACGGTCCGTGGTGAGCGTGACGGGTTCCATCGGCCGATTCTCCTCCCCGGCCGGTGAGCGCCGCCATTCCTTTCGCCGGGGGGAGCCCCGTTGGGCACGTTCGCCATGGGCAGAGTTCCCAGGGCATGTTCGCCGTGGGCGGAGTCCGCCACGGGGACGTTCGCCCTGGGTGAGGCGCGCGTCACCCTTCGCGTCATTCATGGGTGCGGCGCGGCACTTTCCGGGACGCTCGGACGTTGTCCACCGTGAAGCAGCCGTCCGACCAATGACCTACACCGTCCGACCGATGACCTACATGTGACGAGCACCGAGGACCGCCGACACGGCAGGCCTCCCGGCGTGGCGGGGTCCTCGCATACGATGGCCGTTGCTCAGTCACTGAAACGGAAACCGACCGTCCCAGGCCCGACCGGCAAGGAGACCAACCCCCGTGTCCGTCCTCTCGAAGATCATGCGTGCAGGCGAAGGCAAGATCCTGCGCAAGCTGCACCGCATCGCGGACCAGGTCAACTCCATCGAAGAGGACTTCGTCGACCTCTCCGACGCCGAGCTGCGGGCCCTCACCGATGAGTACAAGCAGCGCTACGCCGACGGTGAGAGCTTGGACGACCTGCTGCCCGAGGCGTTCGCCACCGTCCGCGAGGCCGCCAAGCGCGTCCTCGGCCAGCGTCACTACGACGTGCAGATGATGGGCGGCGCCGCGCTGCACATGGGGTACGTGGCCGAGATGAAGACCGGTGAGGGCAAGACGCTGGTCGGCACCCTGCCCGCATATCTCAACGCCCTGTCCGGCGAGGGCGTCCACATCGTCACGGTCAACGACTACCTGGCCGAGCGCGACTCCGAGATGATGGGCCGCGTCCACAAGTTCCTGGGTCTGAGCGTCGGCTGCATCCTGGCCAACATGACGCCGGCCCAGCGCCGTGAGCAGTACGCGTGCGACATCACCTACGGCACGAACAACGAGTTCGGCTTCGACTACCTGCGCGACAACATGGCGTGGTCCAAGGAGGAACTCGTCCAGCGCGGGCACAACTTCGCCATCGTCGACGAGGTCGACTCCATCCTCATCGACGAGGCCCGTACGCCGCTGATCATCTCCGGCCCGGCCGACCAGGCCACCAAGTGGTACGCGGACTTCGCCAAGCTGGTCAAGCGCCTCAAGCGCGGTGAGCCCGGTCAGCCGCTCAAGGGCATCGAGGAGACCGGCGACTACGACGTCGACGAGAAGAAGCGCACCGTCGCCATCCACGAGTCCGGGGTCCAGAAGGTCGAGGACTGGCTGGGCATCGACAACCTCTACGAGTCGGTGAACACCCCGCTCGTGGGCTACCTGAACAACGCCATCAAGGCCAAGGAGCTCTTCAAGCGCGACAAGGACTACGTCATCATCGACGACGAAGTCATGATCGTCGACGAGCACACCGGCCGTATCCTCGCCGGCCGCCGCTACAACGAGGGCATGCACCAGGCCATCGAGGCGAAGGAAGGCGTGCCGATCAAGGACGAGAACCAGACGCTCGCCACGATCACGCTGCAGAACTTCTTCCGCCTCTACAAGCGGCACGACCACGACGGCAAGGAGCTGCCGGGTCTGTGCGGCATGACCGGTACGGCCATGACCGAGGCGGCCGAGTTCCACCAGATCTACAAGCTCGGCGTGGTGCCCATCCCTACCAACCGGCCGATGATCCGCAAGGACCAGCCGGACCTGATCTACCGCACCGAGGTCGCCAAGTTCGAGGCGGTCGTCGACGACATCGAGGAGAAGCACCGCAAGGGCCAGCCGATCCTCGTCGGCACCACCTCGGTGGAGAAGTCCGAGTACCTCTCCCAGCAGCTCAGCAAGCGCGGCATCCAGCACGAGGTGCTGAACGCCAAGCAGCACGACCGTGAGGCGCAGATCGTCGCCCAGGCCGGCCGCAAGGGTGCCGTGACGGTGGCCACCAACATGGCCGGCCGTGGTACGGACATCAAGCTCGGCGGCAACCCCGAGGACCTCGCCGAGGCGGAGCTGCGGCAGCGCGGCCTCGACCCCGAGGAGCACATCGAGGAGTGGGCGGCGGCCCTGCCCGAGGCGCTCAAGCGGGCCGAGGCGGCGGTCAAGGCCGAGAAGGAGGAGGTCGAGCGGCTCGGCGGCCTCTACGTGCTGGGCACCGAGCGGCACGAGTCGCGGCGCATCGACAACCAGCTGCGCGGTCGTTCCGGCCGTCAGGGCGACCCGGGCGAGTCCCGCTTCTACCTCTCGCTCGGCGACGACCTGATGCGGCTGTTCAAGGCGCAGATGGTCGAACGCGTGATGTCCATGGCGAACGTCCCGGACGACGTGCCGATCGAGAACAAGATGGTCACCCGCGCCATCGCCTCCGCCCAGTCGCAGGTCGAGCAGCAGAACTTCGAGACGCGCAAGAACGTCCTGAAGTACGACGAGGTGCTCAACCGGCAGCGTGAGGTCATCTACGGCGAGAGGCGCCGCGTCCTGGAGGGCGAGGACCTGCACGAGCAGATCCAGCACTTCATGGACGACACCATCGACGCCTATGTGCAGGCCGAGACCGCCGAGGGCTTCCCCGAGGACTGGGACCTGGACCGGCTGTGGAAGGCCTTCAAGCAGCTCTACCCGTGCCAGGTCACCATCGAGGAGCTGGAGGAGGCCGCCGGCGACCGGGCCGGGCTGACCGCCGAGTTCATCGCCGAGTCCATCAAGGACGACATCCGGGAGCAGTACGCCAAGCGCGAGGAGCAGCTCGGCTCCGAGATCATGCGTGAGCTGGAGCGCCGGGTCGTGCTGTCGGTGCTGGACCGCAAGTGGCGCGAGCACCTCTACGAGATGGACTACCTCCAGGAGGGCATCGGCCTGCGCGCCATGGCGCAGAAGGACCCGCTGGTCGAGTACCAGCGCGAGGGCTTCGACATGTTCACCGCCATGATGGAGGGCATCAAGGAGGAGTCCGTCGGCTACCTGTTCAACCTGGAGGTCCAGGTCGAGCAGCAGGTCGAGGAGGTCCCGGTCGAGGAGGCCGCGCCGTCGCTGGAGAAGCAGGACGCGGTGCCCGCGCAGGCCGGGGCGCGCCCCGAGATCCGGGCCAAGGGCCTGGAGGCGCCGCAGCGGCGGAACCTGCACTTCGTCGCGCCGACGGTGGACGGCGAGGGCGGCACGATCGAGGGTGACTTCCCGACGGACGGGGAGCCGGTGCGTTCGCCTGCCGATGGTCTTACTCGCGCCGAGCGGCGCAAGCAGGCGCGGGGTGGGCGTCGGCGCAAGAAGTGAGCAGGTGAGCACGGCTCCCCGGTGAGGGGAGTGTGCCGAGCAGCAGGCCCAGGGCCGGGCATCCGAGTGTGGGTGCCCGGCCCTCGGGTTTGCGCCGAGGGGGCAGGCCGTCGGGGGTTCGGGGCCGTTCCTCCGGGGCAGGGGGAGGTTCGGTCAGCGGGCGCCCGCCGGGCGGGTGCGGGGGCCGCCGACCTCTACCGCCGTGCAGCGCCAGCGCAGGTCGCGGCCCTGCTCCAGCCGGAAGGCGAGCGCGCGCAGCCTGTCGCCCGCGGCGATCCGGGCGAAGACCTCCAGGGCGCCCTCGCGGGGCACGAACCAGCCGATGTCCCGCACGACGGGCCGTGTGCCCCGGGTGCGCAGCGGGCCTCGCTCGGCGAGGCGTGCCAGCTCGTCATAGGCCTGGCCTGCGGTGTGCCGCAGCATGGCGTGCACGGGGCGCTGGCCGCTGAGCACGGCGAGGAGGAGCTCGGCGAAATGGTCGGTGGGGCGGAGCCGGGGGACGCGAGGGGTGGTGTCGGCCGGTGCGGTGAGCGTGGCCGTTCCGGTGCGGGGGGCCGGGACTCGTACGGGCGAGCGGCGGGTGCGCTGGGCGGGGGTCCGGGCGCGGTAGGACGGCGGTCGGTTGTCGCCGGGGCGGGTGGAGCCGGCCATCGCGCCGGGACGTCCACGGCCGCCGGAGGGGGCGGTGGCCGGAGGCCGGCCGGTGGGGACGCGGGGCGGTGTCGTGCCTGTGGGGCGGGTCACGGCGGTGGTGCCGGTGGGGTGAGTGGTTGCGACTGCCCTGGACTGGGCCCTGGTCATGACCTTGTTCATGGGGGTCCCCGTTCGACGGCCCGGGGGTGGGTGACCGGCCGGAGGAGGCCGGGCGGTACCGGGCGGTAACTTTCGCGGTCGGTGATCTTGTACGGGGCGGGCGGGGGCGGCGGCAAGGAGGGGGTGGGCCAACTGGGGAGGGTCCGGAGATTCACCTATCCGGGTGGTTGAGGGTGGGTGGGACCGCGAGAGGGGGCGGGCGAGGTGGGTGAAGGGGCGGACGCCGGTGGACGGGGCCGGGGGTGCGGAGGGCAACTCGAAGGGGGACCGCCCGCGCGTATCCTGAAGGCCCGTCAACGGTTCCGATCACGAAAGCGGCCTCCATGCGCGTCTACGTCCCCCTGACCCTCCCCGGGCTTGCCGAGGCGTACCGGACGGGACAGCTGGCGAAGGGGCCGTTCCCGGCGTACGCCGTCACGCCCGCGCTGCGCGAGTGGTACGTCTCCGAGGACCTCGAGGAGCTGGAGTACGCCGCGCTGAGCCGGGCCGCGCTGGCCTCGCTCAGGCTGCTGGCGGCGGACCCCGAGGCGCCCAGGCGGCGGGTCGTGGTGGCGGTCGACGTGCCCGACAAGGCGGTGTCGGCCGAGCCGGGCCTCGACCCGGACACGCTGGGCGAGGTGCGGGTGGACGGGGACGTCGCGCTGTCCAAGGCGGCCGCGGTGCATGTGGACGCGGAGGACGCGGAGGCGGATGTGAGCGCGGCCGCGGAGGCGCTGCCGGCGGCGGACGCCGGGGACGACGACGCGCAGTTCGTCGTCGACGGTGCGGAGGATCACGAGCTGCTCTGGTACGCCACGCAGGAGATCCCGAACATCGTCGGTTCAGGCGGGGCCGGTTCCGGCGGGGCCGGCTGAGCGCAATGTGCTGCTGACCTGCTGTTTCTCCTTGATTGTCAGTGCGGGCGGGTAGGTTGCGTTCATGGGGATGCAGACGAACGCGCACATCGTCTGGGACTGGAACGGGACCCTGTTCCACGACGTCGACGCGATCATCGGGGCGACGAACGCGGCCTTCGCGGAGCTCGGGCTGGAGCCGATCACGCTGGAGCAGTACCGGGAGCTGTACTGCGTGCCGGTGCCGAAGTTCTACGAGCGGCTGCTCGGGCGGTTGCCCAGCAATGAGGAGTGGGAGGTCATGGATGCGACCTTCCACCGGTACTACACGGAGCACCGGGCGCTGTGTTCGCTCGCCGAGGGCGTGGAGGAGCTGCTCACCGGGTGGGCGGCGGCGGGGCGCAGCCAGTCCATCCTGAGCATGTACGGGCACGAGGACCTGGTGCCGCTGGTGAGGGCCTTCGGGATCGAGCCGCACTTCGTGCGGGTCGACGGGCGGACCGGTCCCTCCGGGGGGAGCAAGGCGGAACACATGGTGCGCCACATCGCGGCGCTCGGCGGCGTCGATCCCGCGCGGACGGTGGTGATCGGTGACGCGGCCGACGACGCGCTGGCCGCGCAGACCGTGGGCGCGCGGGCGGTGCTGTATACCGGCGGTTCGCATGGCCGGGCCAGCCTGGAGGCCGTTGGCGTCCCTGTGGTGGACACCCTGGCCGAGGCCGTGGCCGAAGCAGAGCGCCTGGCGGCATGAAGCGTCCCGTGCGGGTGGGTGGGGGTGCGCGTCGACGGTGCCTGCGGCCCGGTGGGGGTGCGCGTGGAGATGCCTGCGGCGCACTGTCCCTCCGGTGGGGGTGCGCGTAGCGCCCACGGTGGGTGGGTGAGTCGGGGCCGGGGTGGTGGTGTCCGTCTCGGTCTGGCGCGCAATAGGTCGCCTTTCGGGGACTGGCGCGGACGCGCCGGCCGCTGCGGGCGGACACCACCACCCCGACCCCTCCCCGCCGCGCGCGACTGCGGCCGCCCAAGCCCCGGTGCCCTGCTGACCGCCGTGCGCGGCTACCCCGCGTCGCCGCGGGCAGCCGGGCCTCCCCAGCTGCGGGCAGTCGTGCCGCTGGGGCGATGGCGGAGGGTGGGCGCAGCGGCACCCCTCCAGCAGGGCTAGCGCACCCCGCC
>NZ_BAAAIZ010000111.1:3120-32892 GCF_039526425.1 Streptomyces thermospinosisporus | reverse complement strand
GCCCAGCACCCACCCCGGGTGCGCACCCGGGGTGGGTGCTGGGCGCAGCGCACGGCAACGCCGGCAAGGGCAAGCCCCCTGCCCTTACGCCCCGCGCAGGGGACCCGCACTGTGCAGAACGTCAAACTTCACCCCCCGGTTTTGTACACATACGGCTCATGACGGGCCCCCTGCACAGAGCGATAGCCTGGTGGCGTGATCAGCGCGATAGCTCGCGGGGACATCGGTGTCCGCCCTGCGCCCGGCGTGCACGGACGACATCCGTGCCCGGGCGGCGATCGCTGGTCCTCGCGGGCGGGAGGGGGCGCGCAGCACTCCCGGGACGCCATCCACGGACCTGCCGGCGCGACGGCCGAGGCCGGCCGGCAGCTCAAATATGGCTCATATCTCCCCGCTCATCTCACCTCGCGGCATAGCGTCGGAACAGACCGGACACCCCGTGTCGTATCACCGCACCGCTAGGGCAGAGACCGTATTTCCTTCTACGTCACGCAACGGCGCGCGACAGGAGCCAGAGGACAATGCAGACCAAGCTGGACGAAGCCAAGGCCGAGCTGCTCGAACGGGCTGCCCGGGTAGCTGAGAACAGCCCGGCCGGGGGGAAACTTCCGACTGGGACGGCGGACGAGGGGATCCCCGACCGGGAATCCGTGCTCGCGTTCCTCCAGCGCTACTACCTGCACACCGCCCCGGAGGACCTCGTCGACCGCGACCCGGTCGACATCTTCGGAGCCGCTGTCTCGCACCTCCGGCTGGCCGAGAACCGTCCGCAGGGCACGGCCAATGTGCGGGTCCACACCCCGACCGTCGAGGAGAACGGCTGGACCTGCAGCCACACCGTGGTCGAGGTCGTCACCGACGACATGCCCTTCCTCGTCGACTCCGTCACCAATGAGCTGACCCGCCAGGGCCGCGGCATCCATGTGGTGATCCACCCGCAGATCGTGGTGCGCCGCGACCTCACCGGCAAGCTCGTCGAGATCCTCACCCACCCGCCCGCCGCCGACAGCCTTCCGCACGACGCCCACGTCGAGTCCTGGATCCACGTCGAGATCGACCGCGAGACCGACCGCGGCGACCTGAAGCAGATCACCGCCGATCTGCTGCGTGTGCTCTCCGACGTCCGTGAGGCCGTCGAGGACTGGGGCAAGATGCGGCAGGCCGCGACCGCGCTGGCCGACTCCCTGCCCGACGAGCCCATCCCGGACGACGTGCCCCGGCAGGAGGTGGAGGAGGCCCGCGAGCTGCTGCACTGGCTCGCCGACGACCACTTCACCTTCCTCGGCTACCGCGAGTACGAGCTGCGCGAGGACGACTCCCTCGCGGCCATCCCCGGCACCGGTCTCGGCATCCTGCGCTCCGACCCGCAACACGCCACCGAGGAGGGCCACCCCGTCAGCCCCTCCTTCGAGCGGCTGCCCGCCGACGCCCGCGCCAAGGCGCGCGAGCACAAGCTGCTCATCCTGACCAAGGCCAACAGCCGGGCGACCGTGCACCGCCCGTCGTACCTGGACTACATCGGCGTCAAGAAGTTCGACGCCGACGGCAACGTGATCGGTGAGCGCCGCTTCCTCGGGCTGTTCTCCTCCGCCGCCTACACCGAGTCCGTCCGCCGGGTCCCGGTCATCCGGCGCAAGGTCGAGCAGGTGCTGGAGCAGGCCGGCTTCTCTCCGCACAGCCACGACGGGCGCGACCTGCTGCAGATCCTGGAGACCTACCCGCGCGACGAGCTGTTCCAGACCCCGGTCGACGAGCTGAGGTCCATCGTCACGTCGGTGCTCTACCTGCAGGAGCGCCGCCGGCTGCGGCTCTACCTGCGCCAGGACGAGTACGGGCGCTACTACTCCGCCCTCGTCTACCTGCCCCGCGACCGCTACACCACCGCCGTCCGGCTGCGGATCATCGACATCCTCAAGGAGGAGCTCGGCGGCACCAGCGTCGACTTCACCGCCTGGAACACCGAGTCGGTCCTGTCCCGGCTGCACTTCGTGGTGCGGGTCCCGCCGGGCACCGAGCTGCCGGAGCTGTCCGACGCGGACAAGGAGCGCATCGAGGCCCGCCTGGTCGAGGCCGTCCGCTCCTGGGCCGACGGCTTCAGCGAGGCCCTGATCGCCGAGTTCGGCGAGGAGCACGCCGCCGAGCTGCTGCGCCGTTACTCCAACGCCTTCCCCGAGGGCTACAAGGCCGACCACTCCCCGCGCAGCGCGGTCGCCGACCTGGTGCGCCTGGAGAAGCTCGGTAAGGACAAGGACTTCGAGCTGAGTCTTTACGAGCCGGTGGGCGCGGCCCCGGAGGAGCGCCGCTTCAAGATCTACCGCAAGGGCGAGGCGGTCTCGCTGTCCGCGGTGCTGCCCGTGCTGCAGCGGCTCGGCGTCGAGGTCGTCGACGAGCGGCCGTACGAGCTGCGCTGCGCCGACCGCAGCGTGGCCTGGATCTACGACTTCGGGCTGCGCATGCCCAAGGCGGCCGGCGCCGACTACCTGGGCGACGACGCCCGCGAGCGGTTCCAGGATGCCTTCGCCGCGACCTGGACCGGCAAGGCGGAGAACGACGGCTTCAACTCGCTCGTGCTGGCCGCGGGCCTGACCTGGCGGCAGGCGATGGTGCTGCGCGCGTACGCCAAGTACCTGCGGCAGGCCGGCTCCACCTTCAGCCAGGACTACATGGAGGACACCCTCCGCAACAACGTGCACACCACCCGGCTGCTGGTCTCGCTCTTCGAGGCCCGGATGTCGCCGGACCGGCAGCGCGCCGGGTACGAGCTGGTGGACGCGCTTCTGGAGGAGCTCGACGCCGCCCTCGACCAGGTCGCCAGCCTCGACGAGGACCGCATTCTGCGTTCCTTCCTCACGGTGATCAAGGCGACGCTGCGCACCAACTTCTTCCAGGAGGCGTCCGGCGGCAAGCCGCACGACTACGTCTCCATGAAGTTCGACCCGCAGGCCATCCCCGACCTGCCGGCGCCGCGCCCGGCGTACGAGATCTGGGTGTACTCGCCGCGGGTGGAGGGCGTGCACCTCAGGTTCGGCAAGGTCGCCCGCGGTGGTCTGCGCTGGTCCGACCGGCGTGAGGACTTCCGGACCGAGATCCTCGGCCTGGTCAAGGCGCAGATGGTGAAGAACACCGTCATCGTGCCGGTCGGCGCCAAGGGCGGCTTCGTCGCCAAGCAGCTGCCCGACCCGAGCGTGGACCGCGAGGCCTGGATGGCCGAGGGCGTCGCGGCCTACCGGACCTTCATCTCGGCGCTGCTGGACATCACCGACAACATGGTCGGCGGTGAGGTCGTGCCCCCGGCGGACGTGGTCCGGCACGACGGGGACGACACCTACCTGGTGGTCGCCGCCGACAAGGGCACCGCCACCTTCTCCGACATCGCCAACGAGGTCGCCGAGAGCTACAACTTCTGGCTCGGCGACGCCTTCGCCTCCGGCGGCTCCGCCGGATACGACCACAAGGGCATGGGCATCACCGCCCGCGGCGCCTGGGAGTCCGTCAAGCGGCACTTCCGGGAGCTGGGCCTGAACACCCAGACCCAGGACTTCACCGTGGTCGGCATCGGCGACATGTCCGGTGACGTGTTCGGCAACGGCATGCTGCTCAGCGAGCACATCCGCCTGGTCGCCGCCTTCGACCACCGGCACATCTTCATCGACCCCGACCCGGACGCGGCCACCTCCTACGCCGAGCGGCGCCGGCTGTTCGAGCTGCCCCGCAGCTCCTGGGAGGACTACAACACCGACCTGATCTCGGCGGGCGGCGGCGTGTTCCCGCGCTCCGCCAAGTCCATCCCGGTCAACTCGCAGATCCGCGAGGCGCTCGGCATCGAGCAGGGCGTCACCAAGATGACCCCGGCCGACCTGATGAAGGCGATCCTCAAGGCGCCGGTGGACCTGCTGTGGAACGGCGGCATCGGCACCTACGTCAAGGCCTCCACCGAGTCCCACGCGGACGTCGGCGACAAGGCCAACGACGCCATCCGCGTGGACGGCAAGGACCTGCGCGTCCGGGTCGTCGGCGAGGGCGGCAACCTGGGCCTGACCCAGCTCGGCCGGATCGAGTTCGCGCTGCACGGCGGCCGGATCAACACCGACGCCATCGACAACAGCGCGGGCGTCGACTGCTCCGACCACGAGGTCAACATCAAGATCCTGCTCAACGGTCTGGTCGCGGACGGCGACATGACCGTCAAGCAGCGCAACAAGCTGCTGGCGGAGATGACCGACGAGGTCGGCCGGCTGGTGCTGCGCAACAACTACGCGCAGAACACCGCCATCGCCAACGCGCTCGCCCAGTCCAAGGACATGGTCCACGCCCAGGCGCGCTTCATGAAGCACCTGGTCCGCGAGGGCCGGCTGGACCGGGGGCTGGAGTTCCTGCCCACCGACCGGCAGATCCGTGAGCGGCTCGCCCACGGGCAGGGCCTGACCGGCCCGGAGACGGCCGTCCTGCTGGCCTACACCAAGATCACGGTCGCCGAGGAGCTGCTGCACACCTCGCTGCCCGACGACCCGTATCTGAAGAGCCTGCTGCACGCGTACTTCCCGAGCGCGCTGCGCGAGCGGTTCCCGGACCGGATCGACAGTCACCCGCTGCGCCGGGAGATCACCACCACCGTGCTGGTCAACGACACGGTGAACACCGGCGGCACCACCTATCTGCACCGGATGCGCGAGGAGACCGGGGCCTCGCTGGAGGAGATCGTCCGGGCGCAGACCGCAGCCCGTGCCATCTTCCGCTCCTCGATGGTGTGGGACGCCGTGGAGGAGCTCGACAACAAGGTGCAGGCCGAGGTGCAGACCCGCATCCGGCTGCACTCGCGCCGGCTGGTCGAGCGCGGCACCCGCTGGCTGCTGAACAACCGGCCGCAGCCGCTCGAGCTGCAGGAGACCGTCGACTTCTTCTCCGAGCGGGTCGAGCAGGTGTGGTCGCAGCTGCCGAAGCTGCTGCGCGGCGCCGACCTGGACTGGTACCAGAAGATCTACGACGAGCTGACCGACGCCGGGGTCCCGGAGGAGCTGGCCACCCGGGTCGCCGGGTTCTCCTCCGCCTTCCCGACGCTCGACATCGTCTCGGTGGCCGACCGCATGGGCAAGGAGCCGCTGGAGGTCGCCGAGGTGTACTACGACCTCGCCGACCGGCTGCGCATCACCCAGCTGATGGACCGCATCAGCGAGCTGCCCCGTGCGGACCGCTGGCAGTCCATGGCCCGCGCGGCGATCCGCGAGGACCTGTACGCGGCGCACGCGGCGGTCACCGCGGACGTGCTGGCCGTCGGCAACGGCACCGACACGCCGGAGCAGCGGTTCAAGCTGTGGGAGCAGAAGAACGCGGCGCTGCTCGCCCGGGCCCGCGCCACGCTCGACGAGATCCACAACTCGGACAGCTTCGACCTGGCCAACCTGTCGGTGGCCATGCGGACGATGCGCACCCTGCTGCGGGCGCACAGGTAGGCGGGAGCTGAGTCGGTGTGAGGGTGCCCCGGGTCCTGTAGGCCCGGGGCACCCTCGCGTTGTGCTGCCTTCGGTGGGGCTCACGCCGGGAAGCGGTGGACATGTCCGGTTTGCGGGCATGCCTGTGAGGTGTCCGTCAGCACCCGGATCCGCTCCCGGTCCGCAGTGCCCTGGACGGCCGCAGTGTCCTGGACGGCCGCGGGGCTCGTGGTCGTCCTGCTGCTCGCGGTGATCGTCCGGCTGCCCTGGGCCGGTGACCTGGGGATGCACGCGGCCACCCTGCAGCGGCTGCGGCACGACCCCCTCCACCCGGGCAACCCCCTGGTCGACGCGGACACCCCGAGCCCGTACTACTCGCCCTGGATGCTGCTGCTCGGGCTGCTCGCCAGGGCGAGCGGCTGGTCGGTCTTCGTCGTGCTGCGGATCGCCGCCGTGGCCGGGCTGGCGCTGCTGGTGACGGGCGTGTGGCGGTACGTACGGACGCTGAGCGCGCACCGGGCGGCACCCGCGCTGGGGCTGCTGAGCCTGCTGCTGGTGTGGGGCACCACCGCGTACACCTGGAGCGGCTTCCCCGGGCTCGGCTCGCTGGCGCTGACGGTGTCGTATCCGAGCACCTTCGCGCTCGGCCTCGCCTTCCACCTCTGGGCCTGGCTCACCACCGCGCTCCGGGACCCGGGAGGAGGGTGGGCGAGGTGGCTCGGGCTCGGGGCGGTGTGGGCGGCCATCCTCCTCTGCCATCAGTTCACCGGCGTCGTGGCCAGCATCGGCGCCCTCGCCACCCTGCTCGCGGTACGCCGCCCCCGCACGGTGCCCTGGCCGAAACTCGCGGCGGCACTGCTGCTGGCAGCGGTGGTCCTGGCGGCCTGGCCGTACTACGACTTCTTCGCGCTGCTCGGCACCGGGGACGACCTGGCCGACACGCACCGAGGGCTCTACCGGGACTGGGCCGTGCGGTACGGCCTGGTGGCGGCCGGAGTGGCGGCGCTGGCCGCGCGGCTCCGGCGCGCCCGCCGGGACCCGCTGGTGCTGTTCTTCGCCCTGGGCCTGCTGTTCGTGGCCGCGGGGTGGCTGATCGCCCGCTACTCATGGGGCCGCGCCCTGCCCGCCGCCCTGATCCCGGCCCAGCTCGCGCTTGCCGTGGAGGCGCTCGAGGCGGGCCGGCGGTGGCTGAGGCTTCTGTGGGCCGTGCTCCTCACCGGCGTGCTGGTGACCGGAGCCTGGGTGCAGTCCGGGACGCTCGGCTACGTGCTGCCGCGCGAGGCGCTGCCCGCGCCGGCCGAGGCCCGGTACCGCGAGCCGTGGAACGGCTACCACTGGATCACTCCGTGGGTCCGCTACGGAGACGTGGTCCTGGCGGAGAAACATCCGGCCCGCCGCATCCCCGCCTACGGCCCCTACACGGTCGCCCCCGGCTACCCGGACGTCTTCCTGCCCGACGCGGACCGCCGCACGGCGGCCGTCGAACGGTACTTCACCCCGGGAACGCCCGCGGCGGTACGCCGGGGTATCGAGCGGACCTACGGGGTCCGCTGGGTGGTCGACGCCTACCGCGTCCTGGACGACACCGGCCTGCGCCGAGTGGCCACCGGCCCGGACGGCCATGTGCTCTACCGCGCACCGGGACCTTGAGGGCTTCCTTGCCGCCCCTGGCGGGCCCTGACCGTGCCAGGCGGGTCGCCGGCCGTGCCCGGGTGGGTCTCTGGCCGGGCCTGGCGGGCAGGTGGCCCGCCGTGCTCGGGCGGGTCTTCGGCCCTGCTTGTGCGGGTGCCCCGGTGCGCCTGGCGGCGAGCGGCCCACCGTGTCTGGCATGTAGTAGCCGCGGTATCCGCGGTCCCACAGTCGCCAGGCCAGGTCGACGCCTTCGTGGTAGAGGAAGAACGAGCCGGGCCACCCGCCGACCTGGTCGAACGCGGAGCGGCGCCCGCCCGGAACGATACGCCGCCGTCCATGCTGCGGCGCCTCTTCGGCCGTAGTCACTGAGCCTCAGCGCCGCTCGCACGCTGTGTACGCCAGTCGCGCCGCCCGCTCTACGACGGCCCTGCCGGGCCCCTGGCCGAGCCGGCGCCGCAAGACGACGCTCGCCGCGGCCTGGCACAACGTGTGCCGCGCGCGCCTGCCCGTCCCTCACCGCACCGCGCTCGCCACCAGCCGGACCGCGCGCTTCACCCCGGGGCGGGCGACCCTGCGTACGACCGGGCGCAGTACCCGGGCCGTCACTCCCACCGGCTCCCACCGGATCTGGAGGCGGCCGGCGCCGTGGCCCTCCGGCTCGATGGTGACGCGGTGGGGGGTGGCGCCCGAGTGGTAGGGGACGCGGGTGGTCAGTGGGGGGAAGTCGAGGGGGGCCAGGAGGAGGCCCGTGTTGACCTGGCCCTGGTGGGTGAGGCGGAGGAGGGGGTGCCGCGTGCCGGCGAAGCCGGCGGGGGAGAGGGGGGCGGCCGCCACGTCGAAGTGGACCTGGCCCTCGAAGATGCCGGGGCGGACCGGGTCCATCCGGAAGGGCACCGTCAGGCGGCGCGGGCCGGGGGCGATGAGCAGGGCGGCGCGCTGGGGGCCTACCGGGAGCCGCAGCGCGGGGTCGTAGGTGCGCACCGTGAGGTCAACGGAGGCGCCGGGGCCCCGGACGATCTCGGTGATCTCGTGACGGAACTGGGCGCTGAAGAACGGGCGGGTGTCCAGGTCCAGGTCGGTGAGGTCCAGCTCGCGGCGGGCCTCGTCGGTCTCCGGGATGCGCTCGCCCCAGTAGGTGCGGCCGTCCGCGTCGGTGACCACCCGGCGCGGGGCGACCCCGCGGCCCAGGCCACGGGCGGCGAGCCGGGCCTCGTCAAGGCGGCGGTCGCGCACCAGCTGGAGCACCACCCGCTCGGCGCGCGGCAGCCGGGCGTAGGCGCCGGGGGAGAGGGTGTCCAGGTACGGGTTCATCACGTCGGCGAAGGCCTCCAGCCAGGCGTCGTCCCGGTAGGGCAGGTCACCGGCGTACATGCGGAAGTCGTGCTTGAGGAACTTGTGGTCCTTGTCCTCGCGCAGCGCCTCGTGCCCGCTGTCGGCGAGGAAGGCGTCGATGAGCCGCTGGACGTGGACGCGGTCGCGGACGTTGGCGATGCGGTGGCGCTGGTTGGAGATGGACGCCGTGTCGGAGGACGCGTACGGGGCGACGTACCAGACGTAGACCGGCTCGGGGATGATCGTGAACCGTTTCGCCAGGCAGTAGGCCTGCGCCGAGAACAGCTGGTCCTCGTAGTGGATGCCCTCCGGGAAGCGCAGCCGGTGCCGGTCCAGGAAGGCGCGGGCGTACATCTTGCTGGTGGCCAGGTGCTCGAAGAACAGCCGCGGGTCGGCCTCGATGCCGTCCAGGGTGCGGCGCTCCTGCACCAGGTGCGGCATCCAGGTGGAGCGGCGCCCGGTGTCGACGCGGATCCGCTGCACCGCGCCCATCGCGAAGTCGATGTCCCGTTCGCGGTGCGCGGCGAGCAGCGCGGCGACGGCGTCCGGCGGGAGCTCGTCGTCGCTGTCGAGGAACATCAGATACGGCGCCCGGGCGATCTCCAGGGCGCGGTTGCGCGGGGCGCTGCAGCCGCCGCTGTTCTCCGGCAGGCGCAGACAACGGATGCGGGGGTCCTGGGCGGCGAGCCGCCGGGCGACCTCGGGGGTGGCGTCGGTGGAGTGGTCGTCGCTGATCACGATCTCCAGATGGCGGTGGCTCTGGCGGCGCACGGACGCCACGGCGCGGGGGAGGCGCTCGGCGTCGTTGTGCACGATGACCGTCACCGTCACATCGGGCGGGGGCGTCACGCGTCCACCTCCTCCGGGGCCGGCGCGGGGGTGCGTTCCTCCAGGGGCAGCACCGGCGGCAGCTCGCAGTCGTCCTGGCCGAGGAAGACCCGGCGCACCACGCGTTCGGCGGCGCGGCCGTCGTCGTACTCGCAGAATCTGCGCCGGAAGACCGCGCGTGCCTTGGCGGCGCTCTCGTCCCGCCAGGCGTCGGTGGCGAGGATCTCGGCGAGCTGCCCCTGGGTGCGGGCGACCGGGCCCGGCGCGTCGGCCATCAGGTCGAAGTAGACGCCGCGGGTGGTGCGGTAGGTCTCCCAGTCGTCGGCGTGGATGACGAGGGGGCGGTCCAGGTTGGCGTAGTCGAACATGATCGACGAGTAGTCCGTGACCAGGGCGTCGGCGGCCAGGCACAGCTCCTCGACCGGGTCGTAGGAGGAGACGTCGATGATGCGGCCCGAGCGGCGCAGGCCGGTCAGCGGGGAGGCGGTGCCGGCGTAGAAGTAGTGGGCGCGCACCAGCAGCACGGTGTCCTCGCCGAGCCGGTCGGCGAGCGCGGCGAGGTCCAGGCGGGGCGTCCAGCCGGCCTCGTAGTCGCGGTGGGTGGGCGCGTAGAGGACGGCGCGGCGGCCCGGTGCGATGCCGAGCCGTTCGCGCACCGCGCGGATCTCGTCGGCCCCTGCGGTGTAGTAGACGTCGTTGCGCGGATAGCCGTAGTCCAGGGAGACGTACCGGGACGGGTAGGCGCGCTCCCACATCCGGGTGGTGTGGCTGTTGCTGGAGATGCTGTAGTCCCACTTGTCGACGCGCTCCAGCAGCGCCTGGAAGTCCAGGCCCTGCGCGGCGGCCGGGTAGGACATCTGGTCCAGGCCCATGCGTTTGAGCGGGGTGCCGTGATGGGTCTGGACGTGGACCGCGTCGGGGCGTTTGACCGCCGCGTTGGGGAAGTTGACGTTGTTGACCAGGTACTTGGCGGTGGCCAGGGTCTCCCAGTAGCGGCGGGTGCCGGGGACGACGTGGTCGGTGCCGGGCGGCAGCAGCGCCGCGTTCTCGGCGGTGACCACCCACACCGGGTGGATGTGCGGGGCGAGGTCGGCGAGCTTGGCGGCGATGGCGGCCGGATTGCAGGCGACCCCGCGGTTCCAGTAGGCGGCGAACACCGCCAGGTGCTCGTCGACGGGGCGGTGCAGGGCGCGGCGGTACTGCTCCTCGCGCAGCCGGGTGCCCACGCGCCGGCCGCGGGTGCGCACCGCGGAGCGGACGGTGCGCCGGGCCCGGTTGGCGGCCTGGAAGGCGCGGTACCGGCGGTAGGCGCCCTCCTCCAGCAGGGCGCGGCGCACGCCTTCCGGTCCGGCGGGGCGGTGGTGGTCCCCGGGGCGCAGCCGGACGGCTGCGCGGGAGGCGCGCCGGAAGAACTCGCGGGCCACCTCCTCGGGCATGCCGCCGCGGGCGAAGGTGCGCAGCAGGTCCCGGACCATCACCTCGTAGAGCACGGACCGGGCGGCCGGGCGCTCGCGGGCGAGGCCGTGCAGCGACTCGTAGCGCCGGATCAGGGCGTAGCGCTGCTCGGGGGTGGGCGGCGGGAGGCTGGCCGGGCGGAGCCTGCGGTCCTCGTAGGCGGGGTGCGGCAGGCAGGCCAGGCGGTCGGCGAGCAGCAGCGCGGCGAGCGCGGCGTAGGCCTCGTCGTCGGTGTTGAGCCGCGTCTCGTGGGTGCGCCAGAAGCCGGTGCGCAGCACGCGGGTGCCGAGCAGCGGGGTGAGCCGGAGCAGGAAGGCGTTGTCGTCGAGGGCGAGACCGGCACGGCCCCCACGGACCAGCAGCGGCCCGTCCGGGGAGGGCAGCGACGAGGTGCGCCAGGAGCTGCGGACATGGTCCAGGAGCAGCACGTCCACGGTGTCCGGCAGCTCGGCGGCGCGTTCGGCGACGGTGCGGACGCTGCCGGGCGGCAGCCCGTCCTTGGAGTGCACGAAGAGCAGCCGGCGGCCGGTGGCGAGCCGGGCCCCGGCCGCCCGGGAGGCCGCGTCACCGGTGCCGCCGGGCAGGGGCAGCACCCGCAGCTCGGGCGCGTGCCGCGCGGCGGTCTCCTGTGCCCAGTCGCCGACGGCGGCCACGACGACCTCGACGCCGGCGAGGGGCTGGGCGGCGAGGGAGTCCAGCAGACCGGTGAGGTGGTCCTGGGTGTTCGGGCCGTGGACGATGACGCTGAGCTCGGGCATCGGGCGCTCCTCCGTCTCGCCGTCACACTGCGGGGACTCCCCTTTCGGGTGATACGGGTCATAGTGGCATCAATGCGATGAATGGGCTGCCCGGTGGGCGCCCCGCGGGGGAACGGGGGTGGGCCTCAGGAGGGAACGGCGGCCTGCGCGGGTTCGGCCGTGCCCGAGGTTCCCGAGGTTCCCGAGGTACCCGCACTCCCGGAGGCCGCCGAGGGCTTGGCGGACTTCGCGGGCTTCTTGGTGACGCCGTCGCCGGTGAACTTCTCGTACTCCCGGAGCACCTCGTCGGTCGGCCCGTCCATGCGCAGCTCGCCGCGCTCCAGCCACAGCACCCGGTCGCAGGTGTCCCGGATGGACTTGTTGTTGTGGCTGACCAGGAACACCGTGCCGGCCTGCTTGCGCAGCTCGCGGATGCGGGCCTCGGAGCGCTTCTGGAACTTGCGGTCGCCGGTGGCCAGCGCCTCGTCGATGAGCAGCACGTCGTGGTCCTTGGCGGCGGCGATGGAGAAGCGCAGGCGGGCCGCCATGCCGGAGGAGTAGGTGCGCATCGGCAGGGTGATGAAGTCGCCCTTCTCGTTGATTCCCGAGAAGTCGACGATCTCCTGGTAGCGCGCCTTGATCTCCTCGCGGGACATGCCCATGGCGAGCCCGCCGAGGATGACGTTGCGCTCGCCGGTGAGGTCCTTCATCAGGGCGGCGTTGACGCCCAGCAGGGACGGCTGGCCGTCGGTGTAGATGCGGCCCCGCTCCACCGGGAGCAGACCGGCGACGGCCTTGAGCAGGGTGGACTTGCCGGAGCCGTTGGTGCCGATCAGCCCGATCGCCTCGCCCCGGTACGCCACGAAGGACACATTGCGCACGGCGTGCACCCGGCGCACCCCGGCCGCCTTCTCGGCCTGCTTGCGGCGCAGGATGCGGTTGAGGGCGGCGGTGGCGGAGCCGCGCCCCGCGCCGGTGCCGTTGACCCGGTAGACGATGTCGACGCCGTCGGCGATGACGGTGGGGATCCGCTCGCGTGCGGTGTCCGGTGCGGTGTCAGCCACGGCCGTAGGTCTCCTCAGCCTTCCAGAAGTAGATGAAGCCGCCGATGCCGGCGAGCAGCGCCCAGCCGGTCGCGATCAGCCAGACGTGGTCGGGGAGCTGGTGCGCCCGGAAGCTGTCGATCAGGGCGAAGCGCATCAGGTCGATGTAGACGGCGGCCGGGTTGGCCTGCAGCACCGGGCCCACCCAGGACGGCAGTCCCTCGCCGTGCTTGGCGATGACGTGGTCGATGCTGAACATCACGCCGGAGGCGTACATCCAGGTGCGCAGCACGAACGGCATCAGCTGGGCGATGTCGGGGGTCTTGGCGCCGATCCGGGCGAGGATCATGGACACGCCCGCGTTGAAGGTGAACTGCAGCGCCAGCGCCGGGATCGCCAGCAGCCAGGAGGCGGCCGGCGGCACGCCGAAGGCCAGCAGGATCACCGCCAGCGCCGCCATCGAGAACAGCAGCTGCTGCAGCTGCTGGAGGCAGAACGACAGCGGCAGCGCGGCGCGCGGGAAGTGCAGGGCGCGGACCAGGCCCAGGTTGCCGGATATGGCGCGGGTGCCGGCCAGCAGCGAGCTCTGCGTGAACGTCCACACGAACACGCCGGTGACCAGGAACGGCACGTAGTCCGGGACGCCGTCCCGGGTCTGCATCAGCACGCCGAAGATGAAGTAGTAGACCGCCGCGTTCAGCAGCGGGGTCATCACCTGCCAGAGCTGGCCCAGCTTGGCCTGGCTGTACTGGGCGGTGAGCTTGGCCGTGGCGAACGCGGTGATGAAGTGCCTGCGCGCCCACAGCCGGCGGACGTATCCGGGCAGCGAGGGGCGGGCGCCGCTGACGCTCAGGCCGTGACGGGCGGCGAGTGCCGCGAGGTCGTGCTCGGCGGCGGGGACCGGCGCGGGGGCGGCCGGTGCGGGGGGTGGTGTGTGGAGGACCTGACTCACGTCCGCTGCTTTCGCTGGGGGCTTCTCGCTGGGCTTCGCTGGAGGAGGGGCATGAGGTGACGGCCACGCCACGTCGGGACGGGACCGTATCGTCGCAACGTGAGCGTAAGTCTGTTCGGCGTCGGAACGCAACCGTATCGTCGTAACGTCCCCGGCCCTATGCTTGGCGCGCATGACGACCAACGCCGACGAGCCGCAGCCGCGCCCCCGTCCGCGCCGCCGGGCGCCGGCGGGGGCGGCGGTGCTGCGCGAGGACGTGACCCAGGCGATCCGCGCGGCCGTCTTCGAGGAACTCGCGGCGGTCGGCTACGCCCGCATGTCCATCGAGGGGATCGCGCGCCGCGCGGGCGTCGGCAAGACGGCGGTCTACCGCCGCTGGCGCTCCAAGCTGCACCTGGTCCTCGACCTGGTCTCCGCCCTCGCCGTCCAGGGCCTGCCCGTGCCCGACACGGGCTCCCTGGAGGAGGATCTGCGCCTGCTCTACGAGGTCTCCGCCCGCGCCCTGCGCCACCCGCTGGCCTCGCAGATCATCCCCGACCTCCAGGCCGAGGCGGCCCGCAATCCCGACATCGCGCAGGCCCTGCAGAAGGCGCTGCGCGAGGGCCAGGACTCGGTCGCCCGGGGCATCGTCACCGCGGCGGCCGCCCGCGGCGACCTGCGCCCCGGCCTCGACGAGAACCTCGCCCTGGATCTGATCTCCGGCCCCCTCTACTGGCGCTCGGTGGTCATCCGCGCCCCCGAGCTGCCGAAGGACTACCTGGCGTCCCTGGCCCGCGCCACCACCGCGGCGCTCAGGGCGCTGTAGCGGAACAACCGGTCACGCGGGACCGGCCGAGGAGAGCCGGTCAGGCGGGGAGGGGTCGAGCGGAGCCGGTCACGCGGGGACCGGTCAGGCGGGGATTGGTCGAGCGGAGCCGGTCACGTGGGGACCGGTCAGGCGGGAGCCGGTCAGGCGGGAGCCGGTCACGTGGGGACCGGTCAGGCGGGGACCGGTCAGGCGGGAGCCGGTCAGGCAGGAGCCGGTCACGTGGGGACCGGCCAGGCGGGGATTGGTCGAGCGGAGCCGGTCAGGCGGGGACCGGTCACGCGGCAACCGGCCAGGCGGGAGCCGGTCAGGCGGGAGCCGGTCACGCGGGGACCGGTCACGCGGCAACCGGCCAGGCAGGAGCCGGTCAGGCGGGAGCCCGTCAGGCAGAACCGGTCAGCCGTCGCAGCCGGGTGCGCAGCACCGAGGCGGCGCCGGACAGGCCGGGCGCCACCCGCAGGGCCAGGGAGCCCGAGGTGGTGGCGTAGGGGCGGAGCAGGACCAGTCCGTGCCGGAGGCTCGGCACGGCTCCCCGCCGCAGCAGGCCGGGGCCGGTGAGGGCGTGGGCCGTGGTGGCGCGGGTCGCCCCGTCACGGAAGCGCAGCCGCAGATGCAGGTCCCAGGTGCCGGTGCCGAGGCGGGTCAGCCGGGCCGGGCGCAGGGCCGTCTGGGCGGCCCAGGTGCCCCTGCCGGACGGCCGCAGCGGGACCGTGCGGCGCACCACCGCGCCGGCCACCTCCCGGTGGCGCCACTCCACCTCCACCTCCGCCGGCTCCGCGCGCGCCACCCGCCCGTACAGCTCGTGCAGGCGCAGCCGCATCCGGGTGCCGCGCACGGTGGGCCTGAGCTCCGCGTCGACGGCCACCGGGAGCAGCCGCACCGGGCGGGTCAGCAGCCCCTCCAGACCGACCGCGGGCAGATCCGGCGACCAGCAGGGCGAGCCGTCCGCGGTGCGCGCGTACGGCGGGCACAGGCGGGCCGGGCGGGCGGCCAGCTCCGCCAGCCGGGGCAGGTCGCGCGGCTCGGGCGACATCAGGATCACCCGCCCGATCAGACGGCCGGGCGCGACCGGGTCCCGGGCCCAGTCGGCCGCGTCATACTCGGCGAGGACGTCCCGGGTGTGCGCCCACCACTGCCGGCGGTACTCCTCCTCGCGCAGCCCCAGCTCGCGTACGTACATGCGCAGCTCGTGGTCGAGGAACTTGGCCCGCGCCTCCCGGGCGAGTCGCTTGTGGCCGGCGCCCAGCAGGATGTCGTAGGCCATGCGGCAGGCGCGGGTGCGGGCCTGCCAGTTGGCGATGCCGGCGCGGTCCAGCGAGATGGACAGCCGGCGCGCGGCGCGGCGCACGTGCCAGATGTAGACCCGGTCGGGGACGAGGGCGACGCGCGGGGCGGCGGCCCACAGGCGGGCGGTGAAGACGATGTCCTCGTAGGGGAAGCGGCCCTCGGGGAAGCGGACGGCGTGCTCGCGCAGGAACGCGGTGGAGCAGAGCTTGTTGACGCAGAGGGTGTCGCGGACCAGCCGCTGGAGCTGCGCCGGGCGTTCGACGACGGCGGGGGCGGCGGGGGCGGCGTACAGCTCCGGCTCCCAGGGCACCTCGCGGCCCGACGGCAGCTCCCGCCGCACGCACAGCCCGGCGGGGCTCCGCGCCCGCCCGGGTCGCCGCCGCCAGCAGGACGTCCACCGCGCCGGGCGGCAGGACGTCGTCGCTGTCCAGGAACATCACGTAGGGCGCGGTCACCGCGTCCAGGCCGGTGTTGCGGGGGGTGCCACAGCCGCCGCTGTTGACCGGGAGCCGGATCACCCGCAGCCGCGGCTCGCGCTCGGCGAGCCGGGCGAGCAGGCCGGCGCTGCCGTCCGAGGAGCAGTCGTCCACGGCGATCACCTCGCGCACGGCCGGTCCCTGGCCGAGCGCCGAACGCACGGCGTCGGTCACATGGGCGGCGTCGTCGTACCCGATGACGACGACGGCCACCTGGGCGGCGCGGTGGTCTTCCATGGCGTCCCTGGCGTCCCTGGGAGTGGCGGGCCGGTCATGGGACTTTTTCCCCTTCCGGGGTGTTTCGTCACGCTTCGGCGGTCACGGCCGTGGCCGCCGCCGCGTCCAGGGCCTCGGTGAGCCGGTCGAGGTCGGCGCGCAGGGACTGGATCCTGGCCGGGTCGAAGCCGGTCGCGGCGGCGATCCGGCGGGGCACCTCACGGGCGCGCTCGCGCAGCGCGAGCCCCTCCTCGGTGGGCCGCACCTCCACCGACCGCTCGTCGTGCGCGCTGCGCTCCCGGCGCACCAGGCCGGCCCCCTCCAGCCGCTTGAGCAGCGGCGAGAGCGTGCCGGAGTCCAGCCGCAGATGCTCCCCGAGCTTCTTCACCGGCAGGGTGCCGTGCTCCCAGAGCACCAGCATCACCAGGTACTGCGGGTAGGTGAGCCCGAGATCCTTCAGGATCACGCGGTAGACGCCGTTGAAGGCGCGGGAGGCCGCGTTCAGGGAGAAGCAGATCTGCTGGTCCAGACGGAGCCAGTCGTCGGCGGAGCTCGGTGTCATGCCTCCAGGGTAGCTCCCTGCGGGCCATTCAGTTGTGCACAATCGAATTGCATCAAACTTAATTGTGTGCTCTACTCAAGGACGTCGCGCCGGAAGCGGCACGACGAAGGCCACCTGCTGTCGCCGATGCGACGCGCCCCGACGAGAGGATGGGTTCACCCATGGACGCGCTCTACACCGCCGTCGCCACCGCCACCCACGGCCGCGAGGGCCGTGCCGTCTCCTCCGACGGCAAGCTCGACCTCCAGCTGGGCATCCCCAAGGAGATGGGCGGCTCCGGTGAGGGCACCAACCCCGAGCAGCTGTTCGCCGCCGGGTACTCCGCCTGCTTCGCCAGCGCCCTCGGCCTGGTCGGCCGGGCCGCGAAGATCGACGTCAGCGACGCCGCGGTGACCGCCGAGGTCGGCATCGGCAAGCAGGGCGAGGGCTTCGGGCTCGCGGTGACGCTGCGCGTGGAGCTGCCGGAGAGCGTGGACGAGGCGACCGGCCGCAAGCTCGTCGAGCAGGCCCACCAGGTCTGCCCCTACTCCAACGCCACCCGCGGCAACATCCCGGTCGACCTCGTCATCGAGTAGTCGCCTGCGGCGTACGGGCGGTCGGGCGGCCGCCGGAGTCACGGACGTACGGATGCGCACGACGACGGCGCCTCGCCGGTCACCGACCGGGCGGGGCGCCGCCGTGTGTCGCCGGGCGCTGCGGGAAGCTCTGAAAGACCCTCAGCAGTCCTGGAAACCCTCAGCAGTCGAACACCGACCAGCAGATGTCGTTGCGCAGCCGCTGGTCGTCGAGGACCAGCTCGCGGATCGCCTCCGGGAGACGGTCGCGCTGCCACCGGCACTCGCGCCGCCCCGCGGCCTCGCTCTCCTCCTTCGGCACCGAGGCCCGCACCGCCTTGATCGCATAGGCGGCCGCGCCCAGCTCGTGCGCGGCGACATGCGCCACCACCGCGGCCTGGCCGGCGGCGTACGCGGCGAACCGGGGCGCGCCCTGCAGATCCCGGGCGGCGCCCATGGCATGACCGCCCGCGGCGCGCGCCTGCATCATCCTGACCTCGCCGCGCACCCAGGCGCGGGCGGCCTCGATCGCCTCGCGCGGCCGCGGGTCCTCGGGCCGGACCGACTCGAACAGGCCGAGCACGTGCTCCGCGCAGTCCGCCGCCCAGAGGGCGAGCAGACGGTGGTCCTCGTCGGTGAGGGTCCCGCCACGGCGGATCGTCACGAGGCGGGGGTCCCTGACCTTCGGGAGGATCACGATGGGGGCTTCCTTCCTGACAGCGTCCGCCCCGGTATCCAAACACCCTCGCGGGAATCCACACACCCCTCGCGTCCGGCCCGGAACCGGCGGCCGGTGCACCCCACGGGCGCGGGTCACCCCAGCCGGGCCAGCACCTCCCCGGTGCGTTCGCTCCAGGCCACCACCACGGCCTCCTCCGGCACCGGCCGGCGGGGAGTCAGGAGCAGCCAGCGCACCCGGTAGCGGCGGGCGACGGCCGTGCGCCCGGCACGGGTCGAGCCGGCCGAGAGATACGCGCGGACGTCGGACAGCCGCCGCTGCCGCTCCCGTTCGTCCAGGGCCGCGTCCGGCACGACGGGGGCGGCCAGATCGGCTCCGTACCCGGCGATGGTCCGCCCGGCGTCACGGCCGTCGGTGAGCACCACCTGGCCGGGCCGAATGTGCCGTGCTGCCCACGCGTAGTCGGGCCGGCCGGGCGGCCGGTCGGATCCCACCGGGTCCAGGGCCCGCGGCACCACCGCCCCGCCCTGCACGGTCAGGAACCCCGCACAGGCCCCCGCCGCCGCGGCACCGCCGAGCACCCGCCGCCACACCGGCCACGGCCGGGCGGCCGCCAGCTCCACCGCGAGCGCGCACGGCAGCGCCACCAGCAGCAGCCCGAGCACGTCGGCCGGGATGTCGGTGCGGCCGAGCCAGCCGTACGCCGGCAGTGCACAGGCCGACCCGAAGAGCAGCACCAGCGGATCGCGCCAGGAGCCGCGCCGGGCCCGCAGCCACAGCGCGGGCAGCCCGAGCAGCAGCCCCGGCCAGAACCGGCCCCACGGCTCCGCGCGCGGAGTCTCGTACGGCCCGCCGGAGGGCGCCGCCGACAGGATGTCGAAGTACGGCCAGGACACCGCGACCAGCGCCCCCGTCATGCCTGCGAGGAGCCACCGCCCCACGACCGCGCCGGACCGGCCCCGCTGCCATCCGGCGACGAACGCGGCCGCGCCCAGAGCCGCCGCCGCGCCCGTGACCGGGTGGACCAGCGCGATCAGACCGTAGAGCACGCCGAGGGCCGCATACCCCGGCAGTCCGCGCAGCCCGCTCGGCCCCACATAGCGCACCGCCGCGTCGTCACGGGCCCGTTCGCCGGTGAGCGCCCAGGCCCAGAGGGTGAGCCCGGCCGCGCACACCGCGGGGTGCGAGAGATTCGCCGTCAGCTGCGTCAGGCCGAGCCCGGCGGACCCCGGCGCCGGCTCGGTGTCCCACAGCAGCGTCAGCGCGGCCAGCGCCAGCACCGGTGCCCACGGACGGGGGCTCAGCACCCGCATCAGGCGGCCGGTTCCGGTGAGCAGCACCAGCAGGTTCAGCGGCCCGGTGAGCCGGACCAGCTCCCAGCCGCCCAGGCCCGTCAGCCGTGCGCCGGCACCCTGCGCCAGCGCCAACGGCGAGTAGGCGAGGCTGCCCGCGCCCGGCAGGTCCGCCGACGGATGCCGCGGATGCAGCAGATCCGCCCTCAGCCGCTCGACGGCCGCCGCCTGCAGTCCCGCGTCGCAGCACAGCGGCACCCGCCAGGACGCCAGCGACACCACGAGCCAGAAGACGAACCCGGCGGCCTGGTACGGGGTGGGCCGCCAGGAACCGCCGCCGCGCAGCGCCGTGGCGCCGCTCGCGGTACGCCGCCGGACCTGGGTGCCGGCGCTCATCGGGCGGTGGGGAGTCGGGGTGTGCGGGGCATTTGCCGTATGTTCCCGCGCAGGTCAATGGCGATGACGTCGGCTCGCCTGATTGGGTGACTCGCACGGCCACCAAGGACCGGAGCCCAGGCACTCCGCTCAGCGGGCCAGCTCGACCGGAGCGCCCTGCGCCGGTACGGGCACCCGGCCGCGCAGCACCGGCGCCAGCAGCAGCGGCACCCCCAGCACCGGCAGCAGCCAGGCCACCACGATGAGCCGTCCGCCCCAGATGTTGATGTCCGGGTGCCCGGCCTGGTTGAGGATGCCGGTGGCGGCCGCAGCGATCAGGAACGCCCCGAACGCCGGGCGCCGCCGGGCTCCCCAGGCACCGGCCGCCAGGAAGGCCGCGAACAGCGGCTCGCGCATCTGCCGCCGCAGCCACTCCATCCAGAAGTTCCCGTTGAGCTGGAAGAACTCCGCCCACGGCCGCCGCCGGTCCGGGCGGGTGAAGTGACCGGCGAGCAGATCCTGCAGACTCTCCGTCACCGACGGGTAGTGCAGCAGCCGCGACAGCAGCACCGTGCCCAGCACCCCGGCACAGCCCACGCCCGCCAGCGCCACCACCCCGCCCTCCGCCGCCCGGCCGCGCCGCCGCCGCGCCCCGGCGATCGCCCCGCCCGCGACCGCCAGGCCGAGGCCGAGGAAGAGCGCCTGCGAGTGCTTCACCGTGAACAGCCCGGCCAGCGCACCGCCCGCCAGCGCCAGACCCGTCCGGGTCCGCCGCCCTTGCACCACCAGCGCGCAGCCCCACAGCGCCGCCAGGATGAGCGCCATCATCAGGCCCTCGGTCATCGGGCGCATCGCGGTCGTCCCGCACGGCAGCACGTAGTACAGCGCCTGCCCGGTCAGCGCCAGCGGCACCGGCACGGCGAGGGTGCGCAGCACCAGGTAGGCCAGCACCCCGCCCGCGCAGGCGATCACCACGCTCGCCGTCCACACGCCCCACATCACGCCGAACAGCGTCAGAAAAGGCACCAGGAACACCGGATAGCCGGGCCGCACCTCGAAGATCGCCATGAAGCGCGGCGGCAGGTGCGGCATGGTGTGCCCGCCGGTCTGCCCGGCCGCCAGCCGGGTCTCCACCCGCCGCCACTCGCGTTCCCGGCACTTCTTCAGCACGCGCGGCGCCGGGTCCGGGCCGTGGAAGTGGTCGACGTGCACGTTCTGCTTGCGGTGGGCCGTGGACGCGCGGCTGCCGCAGTAGTACTCGATGGTGGCTGCCGCCGCCTCCCGTTTGCTCTCGCCCTTCAGACTCAGCGCGTACGAGAGGTAGTTCTTGGTGTCGGGTGTGGCGCGGCCGGTGACGTTGCCCAGCTGCAGCAGGGCGAAGACCGCGACCAGCAGCAGGACCCAGGCGCGGGGCCTCATGACGGCAGCGGCAGGCCGCGGCCGGAGGGCCGCGCACGGCCGTCCGGGCCTTGGGCACGGCCGTCCGGGCCATGGGCACGGCCGTCCGGGCCATGGGCGCGGCGGACGGGGCGCTGGCCCGGCCGCCCCGCCGGACGCCAGGTGGACGGCCGGGACGGGGTGGGCCGCGACGAGCCGGAGGACATGAGAACTCCCGGACAGGACAAGGCGATCGACGGCGATCGGTGGGGGGAACGGGGGAACGGAGGAACAGGGGGCGCGGAGTGGCGGATCAGACGTGTTCGGCGACGGGCCGCGGGGCGGCGGCGTGCTGCGGCGGCACCGTGGTCAGGCGCGGACGGTCGTGCGCGGCGGCCGCCGAGGGCGCCGGCCGGCGCTCCGGCAGCGGGATCGCGGACGGCTGCTCGCTCTCGCCGAACACCACGCGGCGCACCACGCGTTCGGCGACCCGGCCGTCGTCGTGCGGGCAGAACCGGGCGCGGAATGCCGCCCGCAGCTGCGCCGAGCGCGAACCGCGCCAGTGGCCGCTGGTGAAGACGTCGATCAGCTCGTCCTCGCTGTGCGTGACCACCCCCGGCGGGAACGCGGCCAGGTCCAGGTAGCTGCCGTGGATCTCCTCGTACGCCTCCCGGTCGGGGGTGTGCAGCACGATCGGCCGGTCCAGGCCCGCATAGTCGGCCATCAGCGAGGAGTAGTCGGTGATCAGCGCGTCCGAGGCGAGGCAGAGGGAGGCCACGTTCGGGTGCGTGCTGACGTCCAGCACACGGCCCGAGGCCGCCGGGCGCGGTGGGCCGGCCGGGCCGGGGATCCGGGCCAGGATCACGAAGCGCGGGCCCAGGCGGTGCACCACGCGCTCCAGGTCCAGCAGGCGGGGCTGGGTGCGGCGGTGCTCGCGGCGGGCCGGCGCGTAGAGGATCGCCACCGCGCCCGCCGGGATGCCCAGCGACTCCCGCAGCCGGGCCACGTCCGCCTCGGTCGCGGTGTACAGCCGGTCGGTGCACGGCCGGCCGTACTCCAGCACGGTGTAGCGGCCGGGGTGGACCCGTTCCCAGGTCAGCGTGGAGTGGCGGTTGGCGGAGACGACGTAGTCCCAGCGGCCGGCGTCCTTCAGGATGCGCTCGGCGTCGGCGTCGGCGTCGGCGCCAGGGGCGACGGCCGGGCGGTCGAGGAGGTCCAGGCCCCGGTGCCGCAGCGGGGTGCCGGCCCCGGTCTGCACCAGCACCTGGCCCCGGCGCTTGCGCAGACCGGGCTCGAAGCGGGTGTCGCTCACCAGGTACGCGGAGCGGGCGAGCGCGGTCCAGTAGGCGGCGGTGCCGGGGGCCAGGCGGCGCGGGCCGGGCGGGACGGCGTGCGGGCTTTTGGGCTCGACCACCCAGGCGGTGCGGATGTGCGGGGCGAACTCGCGGAACGCGGACTCCAGCGCCCCCGGGTCGCCGTCGTGGCCCTCGCGGGAGGCGAACACCGCCCGGTCGGCGCGCAGCGGGAGCAGCCGCTGGACGTGGTAGTGCAGCCGGAGGGCGGCGGAGCGCAGGGCGCCGAGCAGCAGGCCGGTGAGCCGGGCCGTGCCGCGGCCGAGGGCGCGGGCCAGGCGCAGCATCCGGTGGGTGCGGTGCAGGCCGAAGCGGACCACGGCGTGGTCGATCCGCTCACGCGGCGGCAGGGGCACACCGGGGGCGCGGTAGCGGCGGTAGTGGGCGCGGGCCCGGCGCAGGAACAGGGCGCGCGAGCCGTGCGGCAGCCGCTCACGCCGGGAGTACACCGCCGTCAGATGGCCGACCATGCGGCGGAACAGCAGCGGCCGCCAGTGCGCCAGCTCCGGCCGCTGCTCCATGTACGCGAAGACCCGGTCGTACTGGCCGAACACGTCGAAGTGCCGCTCGCCGGCCGTGCACAGCAGGCTGCCCACCCGCCGCTGCCGGAGGTGCACGCACACCCGGTCCAGGGTCGCCACCGTCCGCGCGGCCATCAGCACGGAGTACGCCCAGGGCACGTCCTCGTAGCAGCCGGGCGGGAAGCGGAAGCCCCCGCCCTCGAGGAACTCCCGCCGGCAGGCCTTGTTCCAGGCCACCGCGGGCAGGTTCAGCAGGCCCGGCCGGTCCTCGGCCCGGAACGGGGCCGGGTCATGCTCGGTGAGCGGGGCGGACAGGGCACGGTTGCGCACGGCCTGGCCGGACCAGTGGACGCGGGCGTGGTCGTACACCAGCACATCCGGCTCGTCGGTCTCCTTCAGCCGGTCGGCGATCGCCAGGAGGGCGTCGGGGGCGAGGGTGTCGTCGCCGTCCAGGAACAGCACATAGTCGCCGGCCGCCCGGTCCAGGCCGGCGTCGCGGGCAGGGCCGGGGCCGGTGTTCTCCGGCAGGTGCACGGGCCGTACGCGCGGGTCGCGGGCGGCGAACTCCTCGATCAGCGCGCCGCAGGCGTCCGGTGATCCGTCGTCGACGGCGATCAGTTCGAGGTCGGGGCAGGACTGGGACAGCACCGATTCCAGGCATGCGGGCAGATATGCCTGAACCTGGTACGCGGGGACGATGACACTGAACCTGGGCAACGGGCATCCATGGGTCGGCGCGGGCGTTCGGCGCTGTCGGAACGCTCACTGGGCCGTCCTGGTTACGCCGGCTGCGGCATCCGGGGGAATTCGATCACCCGAAAGGGGCGAACTTGAAGGATCGTCCGCCCCTTCCGCCCGGTTGATGCCTTGTTCGGCTCTGCCGGTCCCCCGGCTCACTTCACGGCGCCCGCCATCACGCCGGAGACGAACTGCCGCTGGAACCCGAAGAACACGATCAGCGGGATCACCATCGAGATGAACGCGCCCGGCGCCAGCACCTCGATGTTGCTGCCGAACTGCCGCACCTGCGAGGTCAGCGCCACCGTGATCGGCTGGCTGCCCGAGTCGGTGAAGATCAGCGCGACCAGCATGTCGTTCCACACCCACAGGAACTGGAAGATGCCCAGCGCGGCGATCGCCGGCCCCGCGAGCGGCATCACCACCCGTACGAACAGCCGCAGTTCACCGGCGCCGTCCAGACGGGCCGCCTCCAGCAGCTCCCGCGGGATCTCCGCGAAGAAGTTCCGCAGCAGGAACACCGCGAACGGCAGACCGAAGCCGACGTGGAAGAGGATCACGCCGGTCAGCGAGCCGAAGATGCCGAGGCTGCCGAAGAGTTCGGCGACCGGCAGCAGGGCCACCTGCACGGGGACGACCAGCAGCGCCACCACGCCCAGGAACCACCAGTCCCGGCCGGGGAACTCCATCCAGGCGAAGGCGTATCCGGCGAGGGCTCCGATCACCACCACCAGGACGGTCGCCGGCACGGTGATGTACACCGTGTTGAGCAGCGAGTCGGTGATGTCGTCGTTCCTCAGCAGGGCCTCGTAGGCGCCGAAGGTGAGCTGCGAGGGCTCGGTGAACACGTTCCACCAGCCGCTGGCGGCCATGTCCTCGGGCGCGCGCAGGCTCGCCAGCAGCAGGCCGATCGTCGGGACCAGCCAGAACAGCCCGACCACGATCAGGAACACCCGGACGAACCCGCTGCTGACCCAGCCGGCGATCCGGGACCCCAGCGACTGCTCGGCCCCGACCGCCCGCACGGGCGGCGCGGCCGCCTTGGTGACACTCCCGGCGCCGGCACTCATCGCCGCACCTCCCGCCTCAGCCGTCGGATGTTGAACCACATCACCGGGATCACCAGCAGCAGCAGGAACACCGCGATGGCGCTGGCGATGCCCGGCTGGTCGGCGGCGAAGCCCTGCCGGTACAGCTCCAGCGCGAGGACGTTGGCGTCGTCCTGCGAGGAGCCGGGCGCGATGATGAAGACCAGGTCGAACACCTTCAGCACATTGATCATCAGGGTGACGGTGACGACCGCGAGGACCGGTGCCAGCAGCGGCACGGTGATCCGCCGGAACACCTGCCACTCGTTGGCGCCGTCCACCCGCGCGGCCTCCAGCAGGTCCCGCGGCATGCCCGCCAGTCCGGCCGCGATCAGCACCATCGCGAATCCGGCCCACATCCAGATGTAGGAGCCGATGATGGCCGGTGTGACCAGCGACGGGCCGAGCCAGTCGAGGCCGTTGTACGGCTCCTTGAAGTTGTCTGCGGGGAGCCTGAGTTGTGCCCCGTCGGCCTTCGCGGAGAGCGAGAAGGTGCCGTCGTCGCCGGCGGTGGCGGTCTCCACCACCTTGCCGTCCTTCACGGCCTCGATCTTCATCCCGGCGTAGCCCAGCTCGGAGGCGTCGATGCCGTTGAGTGTGCCGACGCCCTTGCCGCGGGTGAAGTCCTGCCAGGTCGTGCCGGTGATCCGGCCCTCCTCCGGCTCCGGCGCCGCCGCCCGCTTCGCGTCGTCCGGCATCAGATCGGGGGCCACCCCGACCATCGGCAGCGACACCGTCTCGCCCACGCTGACCGTGCCCTTGGTGATGAAGGCGCCGCCGCCCGCCGGCTGCAGCGGCGACTCACGGCCCGGGTGCGCCTTCGGGAACGCGGAGGACTGGGCGAAGGTGTCGTGCACCCCCACCCACACCGCGTTCGCCACGCCCTTGTCCGGGTCCTGGTCGTACACCAGCCGGAAGATGATGCCCGCGGCCAGCATGGAGATCGCCATCGGCATGAAGACGACCAGCTTGAACGCCGTGCCCCAGCGCACCTTCTCGGTCAGCACCGCGAAGACCAGACCGAGCGCGGTCGCGATCGTCGGCGCGAACACCACCCAGATGACGTTGTTCTTCAGCGCGGTGCGGATGCCGTCGTCGGTGAACAGCTGCTGGTAGTTGTCGAACCCGGCGAAGCCGTCGCCGGACTGGTCGTAGAAGCTGCGGATGACGGAGTACCCGATCGGGTAGACCACGAGCGCACCGAGCAGCACCAGGGCGGGCAGCAGGAACAGCGCCGCGACCGTTCTGCGGGTGCCGGTGACGCTCTTGCGCGGCTTGGGAGAGGCAGGGGCCGGTGCTTTGACCCCTGCCGCCGTGTCCGACGCCATCGCCGGATCAGTTCCCGTACGCCGCCGCCGCGTCGGCCTCCAGCCGCTGCTGGGTGCCCGCGACGTCCTTCGGGTTCTTCAGGAAGTCCTGCAGCGCCTTCCACTCGCCCTTGCCGGGCGTGCCGCCGAAGGCCTGCGGGGCCTGGTCGGACATGTCGAAGCGGAAGTCGTCGCCCGCGTCGACGAGCGCCTTGGCCGTCTTCTGCTGGACCTCGTTGGGATACGCCGAGTTGGGCACGTTCTTGTTCGGCGAGAGGTAGCCGCCGAGCTTCGCCTGGATCTCGGCCGCGTCCGGCGAGGCGAGGAACGTCACCAGCGCCTGCGCCGCCTTGGAGTCCTTCAGGATCACCGCGGCGTCACCACCGGACACCACCGGCGGGGTGTCGCCGACCGCCGGGAAGGGGAACACCTTCGCGTCCGTGCCGATCTTCGCGCCCGCCTCGGTGATGTTGACCTGGGCGAAGTCGCCCTCGTAGACCATGGCCGCCTTGGGCTGGTCGCCGCCGGTGAAGGTCTGGGTGACCGAGTTCGGGAAGTCGGTCTGCAGGGCGCCGCGCGCCACGTAGTCCTTCTTGCCCCAGATCCCGGCCAGCGTGGTCAGGGCCTGCTTCACCGAGGGGTCGGTCCACTTGATCTCGTGCTTGGCCAGCTGGTCGTACTTCTCCGGCCCTGCCTGGGAGAGGTAGACGTTCTCGAACCAGTCGGTCAGCGTCCAGCCCTCGGCGCCGCCGACGGAGAACGGGGTGACGCCCGAGTCGTACACCGTCTGCGCGGCGGTGAGCAGCTCGTCCCAGGTCTTGGGCTCCGAAGCGCCCGCGTTCTCGAAGACCTTGGCGTTGTACCAGATCAGCGACTTGTTGGCGGCCTTGTAGTAGACGCCGTACTGCTTGCCGCCGACCTTGCCGATGTCCTGCCAGCCCTGCGAGTAGTTCTCGCCCAGCTCCTTCATCGCCGCGTCGCCCAGCGGCTTGGCCCAGCCCTTGTCCACGGCCTGCTTGATGGCGCCGGGCTGCGGCAGCATCGCGACGTCCGGCGGGGCGCCGCCGGCCACCTTCGAACCGAGGAAGTTGATGATCGGGTCCTGCGCCGGCACGAAGGACACCTTGGCGCCGGTGCGCTTCTCGAACTCCGCCAGGACCTTCTTGAAGTTGTCCTGCTCGGCGCCGGTCCACACGGCGGCCACCTCGAGGGTCTCGCCGTCCAGCTTGGGGAGGGTGACGTTGGTGCGGGCCTTGTCGCCGCCCTCGCTCTTGTCGCCGCCGTCGTCGCCGCCTCCGCACGCGGTGAGCGAGACCGCCAGCACACCCGCCGCGAGGGCGGCGGCCGTCCGTATGGCTCTGCGCGTTCGGGGGGCCGCCGTGGGGTTCTCAGGCGACCTGCGTATCCGGATGATCCTGCTCGCCTTGCGCATGACTGCCCCGTTCTTCGTTCCTCGTCGAACGTCGAGCGCTGTCCCGTGCGCTCTGGTCTACGCCCGGCGGGTCGGGTCGGCAAGAGTGCGTCAGGTGTCAAGTCCGCGATCGTGATTGTGTCGTGACGGCAATGCGGCGGGCCGGTACGGGAGTTACAGAAGTGACGGGACTTCGGCTGCCGAGACCTCGCGGGCGGCGCGCTCCAACGCGCTGGCGAGCAGGGCCAGATCGGTCGGCCCGTTGCCGAGCTCGCGGACCGGGCGCCGGGTGGGCGGGTCGCCCATGCGGTGCCACTCCAGCGGGACGACGGTGGGGCGCAGCGTCGCCGTGCGGGGGATGCGTCCGGTCACCCGGCCGCCCTGGAACACCGTCACCCTGCCGTCCGCGCACGCCAGTCGGCCACGCCCCGGCGCCGGCTCCTCCGGGCCGGACGCGGGCTCCTCGAGCGTGATCCGCAGCCGCGCCCGCCGCGCCGGCTCCGTCTGCGCCGTACGGGGGCAGGGGCCGGTGGCCGCCACCAGGTGCACCCCGAGCCGTTCGCCGTCGCGCGCCACCGCCTCAAGGGCCCGCATCACCGATCCGGCGGCGGGCCGCCCCGGTGAACCGAGCGCGGGGGAGACCAGCGCGTCCAGGTCGTCCACCACCACGACCAGCCGGGGCAGCGGCGGCGCCGCCTCGGCCCTGCGCCGGGCCGACCCCGGCCGCAGCCGCAGCGTGGAGCTCGGCAGGGTGTCCAGATCGCCCTCGCGCTGGGCGACCATGCGGTCCGACAGCTCCCGTCCGGTGTGCCACTCCGTGAAGTCGGAGCGGCCGAGCAGCTCCGCGCGCCGCTTCAGCTCGGCGGTCAGCGACTGGGCGAACTCCCGCATCCGGACGGGGTCGTTGGCCACGAGGTGGGTGGTGACGTGCGGTACGTCCGTGCACACTCGCAGGCCCTCGCCGTGCCCGGCGGCGTCCGGGGTGCCGGCGCCCCGGCCGTCGATCAGCACCAGGCCGAGCCGGTCGGGGCGTTCGGCGGCGGCCAGCGAGGCGACGACCGCGCGCAGCAGCTCGGTGCGGCCGCTGCCGGGCGGGCCCTCGATCAGCAGGTGCGGCCCGTCGGCGGCCAGGTCGGCGGCGACCGGGCCGCGCTCCCCGGCGCCCAGCACGGCGGTCACCCGGCCGCCCAGTGCCTCGGTGTCGTCGGCGGCGTCCGCCCAGCGGGCCATCAGGGACGCCGGGGTGGCGCGGGCCAGACCCAGCTCGTCCAGCAGGCGGGCGGACCGGGGCAGCGGCGCGGCCACCCGCGGCTGCCGGTCGCCGGGCGCGGCCTCGGTGCGCAGCGGGGCGAGGGCGCGCGCGAACCGCTCGGCCCAGGCGGCGGAGACCGCGTCGACCGTGGCGAGCGTGCCGTGCCCGACCGGACCCGGATCCGTGCCCGGACCGCTGCGGGCCACCCGCAGCAGCCGCAGAGCGGTCGCCACGTCCCCGCTGAGCAGCGCGACGGCACCGCACTCCCGGAACGCCGGCGCCACCGCGCAGGCCGCCTCGTACGTCCTGGCCACCGGCGAGGCGGGGGAGGCGGGGGGCGTCTCGGCGAGACACACCACATGGATCCCGGCCCGCGGCCCCTCCACGGCGAGCCGCGCGACCGCCTCGCGCACATCGGCGCCGCCGGGGTCGCCGTCGACCACCAGCACGCTGTAGAAGCCCTGGGGGCCGTCCTCCTCGTCCCGGGCCCAGGAGGGGCGCCGGGGGGTGCCCGAGGGCGGCGGGACGTGCGCGGGGTCGTCCAGGCGGCGCAGCAGCTCCTCGGTGCGGGCCGTGGCCTGCTCCCGGTCGTGCGCGAGGAGCAGCCGGCAGTCCTGGCCGTGCCCGGGGCGCAGATGCGGCAGCCAGCCCAGCCAGGACCACTCGGCGGTGCGCTCGGCCAGGGGGCGGGAGCGGTCCGCGGCGATCAGCACGATCTCGAGGGTGTCGGGGGAGTGCAGCGCGGCCAGCTGCGCCAGCACGGCGCGGGCCAGCCCGGCGAGCCGCTCGCGCGGACCGGCCAGGCCCAGGGCGCCCACCTCGCGCAGACCGGCCGTCACGGGCACGGCGGGCAGCAGCCGCCCCGAGCCGTCCGGTGCCGCCCGGTCCGCCGTCCCGAGCCGCACGGCCAGCGCCTCCGGGTTCCCCGGCTCGCGCTCCCACAGACGGGGTCCGGGGCCCAGCGCGGTGAGCAGCAGCGCGGCCGGGTCCGGCCAGGTCTCGGGCACCCCGGCCGGCTCGGGCGCGTGCTCGGCGTACCCGGCCTCCTCGGGCGCCTGCGGCTCACCGGCCG